>CANBWW010000013.1 GCA_947373235.1 Candidatus Altimarinota bacterium
GTTGACAGAGCATATTGTACACGATATGTAGTCGAGTTCCCAAGTAAGCCGCTTCACACGAACTTCACAGAAAAAGCAAGGTTTTTTTCGAGATTTTAAGAAAGTTTTTATATGAGAATCAGTCTTATTTTAAGCATAGAAATTATCTATTCTATACATATTTTTTTATATTTTCCAAGTATACTGCAGTTCGATTATTTCTTGTTTTCCGATTATTTCTTGTTTCATAATTCCACTTTTGCCTCACATTTTTTGATAAAAACCAATTGCTGGATTTCAAAGTATAACCCAAAGATAAAAAGAAGTATATTCTTGATTTTTAAGTGCATCAATCATTTCTAAAAATAAAGCCTTTCAGATTCATTTTCACTGAAATTCATCTCGAATATAGAAAGCGAATATCGCACCATCATAGTTTTCTTCTTTTGATTTTCATCCAGAAATAAAACCAATTGCTTTTTCTCAAATACATGCAATAAAAATCAGAGTATCATCTGTAATAATTTTATCCTTCCAGCGTATTTCCTTTTCGTAGACATCGAGTGCATGTAGATACTCTGTATCTATTTCTCATACATACGTAGTCCTCCAAGTATCGATCTGGATTGAAGCGATATCCAAAGCATCTGTAAGTTTTGCTTTTCTGATATGGAATGTACGATTCATTTTTACCATGTCCGTATAGTATGTAAGAATTTTTATTTACAAAAAAATCCCCCACTTTCATGAAGGACTTTTTTTAAAAATATTATTTGATTTCTTTGAGACGAGCGGCCTTACCAGTAAGATCACGAATATACTTAATAGACTTGCGACGAACTTTGAACTGACGAAGAACGACGATCTTTGCAATAAAAGGAGAATGAATCGGGAAAATCTTCTCGATACCAATACCGTCAAGAGTAGCACGAACAGTAATCATTTTCGAAAGTGGAGTGTCTCCTTTATGAGAGATAACCAAACCTCGGAAGATCTGAATACGTTCTTTGTCACCGTCTTTGATTTTTTGGTGAACTTCGACTTCTTGACCAGTTTTGATAACTGGAAGATCTGTCTTGAGAGAGGTACCGTCTTGTCCAGCTTGGATAGCAGCGATAAGTGTAGAGTCCATAATATTATATTTAAGTTGGCGGGATTATATGATAGAAGGAAGAAAAAGCAAATTTTTTTTGTAAAATAGAAAAAGAGTCCTTAGAAAAATGTCGGTTTCCTGTTTGCAAAAATAAACTTTGTATATACTATAATGATCAAAATTTCTCTTTTGATAAAAACTCAATTTCTATGGAATTTCTCTTCACGAATCAGCTTGCTTTTCTCGAATCTATACTTCTTATTCTCTGTATTTTGGCAGTTATCGGAATCTATTTTTTTGATGGATATAAAGTGATTCTTCAGATTATCTGAGTACTTACTCCTCGAAAAACCTATATAAAAGAAACCCGTGAAGAAGAGAATATGGAAGAACCGAGTGCTCTTCATCCCGAAACAGCTGAGATCATCGAAGAATATCTCGCTGAAAAAAATGAATGAGAAAAAATATTAGAGGATATAAGAAGCGATAATATTATAGACCAGAGTGAAAAAATTTCTGATCAAAAAGAGGAAGTTCTCCTCGCTATCGATCCAGAATCTCCATATAAAGAACTTATAACTGAACACGACGCGATCGTCCTTCCTGAGAAAAAAGAAGAAATACTTCTCGAAATGCAACCGATAGAAGAATTCCTCGAATCTCCAGAATCATTTTCATTGCTCGCAGAAATCCCAGAAGCAATACTTCTTCCAGAACCTTCTCATATCGAAGAAATAGAATCACCACAAGAAGAAAAACTTATAGAAGAGAAAGTAGAGAACAAAAAAATAGAATATATAGATCCTATAGAAAAACTCGAAGAACCTCTCAAAATAGAATCTCTTGAGACCAATACTACGAAAGATGAATCAAACAGTGAAGAAGAGAAATATATCCAAACTTGAGATATTTTGGGAGAAGATGAAAAATTTGATATAGAAAAAATACAACAAAAACTCCAATCAGAAGTCGATATCAATAAAAAAAATATCATCGTTCCTCCTGTATATGAAGAAAAAAGACCTTCTTCTCAAATTTCTCCAGAAAAAAGAGAGAAACTGACGGAAATAGTAAATACTGTAAAAACACTTCTGGCTCGTGGACATATCATAGAAGCTCGTGGTATGATCGTCAATGGTCTTGCAATTCAGAAAGAACATCGAGAATTAAATATACTTCTCGCAGGAATCTACGAACGTGATCGTGATTATACAAAAAGTGAATATATATTCAAAGATCTCGCCAGAACCTATCCAGACGATACAGAAATACTCATACACCTTGCTGATGCACTCGCAATGCAGCATAACTATGAAGTGAGTTACGAACTCTATAAAAAAGTCCTCTCTCTCGGTGGTGAAACCGAAGAAATTCTCTATACACTTTCCCATCTTTCTTCTGAGCTTTCACTGCCTGAAGAAACCTATGAATATAGTCGAAATTATATAAAAAAATATCCAAAAAATCCTGAAATTCTCTGGCTTTTTGCTCAGTCACAGATAGCTCTTTCTCACAGAAAAGATGCAATAGAGACACTTATAAAGCTCAAAAACCTGACTCCATATAATCAGGAAATCCTCGATCTTATACAAAAACTTGTTACCGAAGAAGAACTTGCTGGCAACTTTGGTAATCAGTAATTCCTCTGAAATTTATACTTTTTCAATCTTTTCTCATTGTCTCTTACCACTCCTCCACATAGTATAGAAGCTGAAAGATCCGTGCTTGGCGCCATCCTTATCGATAAAGATGGGATGCTTCAGGTTGCGGGTATACTTCTCCCTGAAGATTTCTATGATCCTGGTCACGGGATCATATTCGCGGCGATGCTCGATCTCTATAGTCGCAATCGTCCCATCGACTCCATCACGGTTCGAGAAATCATCGATGATCAGAAAAAACTCGAAAGTATCGGTGGAGATGCATTTCTCGCAGATCTCATGACGAGTGTCTTTACGAGTGCAAATATATTTCAGTACGCACAGATCGTGAAGAATAAATCCGTTCTCAGAAAGCTCATAAAATCTGGAACCGAGATCGCACAGGCAGGATTCGACGAAATATCAGAGATCAATTCCCTTCTGGAAAAAGCAGAGAAAGCACTTTTTTCTGTAACTCAGACATTTATCCAGAATAAACTCGTTCATATCAAAGATATCTTGAATGCGCGTTATGAAGAGTTTGCTGCGATTCATGAAGATCCTACCAAAGCCCAGAGCAATAGTGTCACCACGGGGTTTGCAAGTTTTGATCATAAACTGGGTGGATTTAAGCGCGGAGATCTCATCATCGTCGCGGCTCGTCCAAGTATGGGAAAGACAGCGATCGCTATGAATTTTGCTCAAAATGTCGGAACTCGTGGAAAAAATGTCGCCGTATTCTCACTCGAAATGTCAAAAGAACAACTCACTGATCGTATGATCTCCGCGAGTATGGCTGTCGATAGCTGGAAACTGCAAAAATGAAAACTCACCGAAGATGAATTTGCTCGTATGGGAGATGCCCTCGAAAGTCTCTCGCAAGCCAAAATCTATATCGATGACTCCCCTGCTGGTGCTGGGATCCTCGAATTGAAATCAAAAGCACGGCGTCTCAAAATGGAATCATGACTCGATCTCATCGTGATCGACTACCTCCAACTCATGTCGAGTGGTAATACATTTAACCGAGTTCAAGAGGTCTCAGAAATCTCTCGTGGACTCAAGTCACTCGCTCGTGAACTCAACGTTCCGGTTATCGCCCTTTCTCAGCTTTCTCGAAGTCTCGAAGCACGTCCAGACAAGCGTCCAGTGATGTCTGACCTGCGTGAGTCAGGAGCAATCGAACAAGATGCGGATATCATCATGATGCTCTATCGAGATGATTACTATAACGAATTATCCGAAACTCCAGGTGTGACGAACATACTGATACGAAAAAACCGAAATGGTCCAACCGGACAAGTCGATCTGAAGTTCGAAAAATCTCAGCAAAAATTTATCGAAATCGAAACGATGCGAGATATCGATGAATAAAAAAAATCCTCAGAAATTCTGAGGATTTTTTTGAGTAATATATTAATTACCAGTATTATAGACTCCAAAATCTAGCGCTTCTAAATATTTTGATTTATTTTCAGTAAATTCGAATCTCTGTGCTGCATCTCATTTTTTTGATTCAGTGATGATCTTCATAGTCGGGAGAGCGAAAGGTGTACTCGTCGTGAGTGTTATTGCTTGAGGATTACTAGAGCTATTAAAAATCATCAAATATGGATGTGCTATCGGAGTATTTTTAAAGTCACTCGTTGCATCTTGAGTGAGAAATTGATTTACTGTTCCGTGTAAATCATAGAAATAATCGAGAGCTTCTGCCTGAAATAATGGTTTTAAACAACTTCCATTATTTATACTAGGATCCTTATATCATGATGAGCTATAACAATCGACTCCATGTAGTCGCATAGTAGCAGTTTCTGATCAATCAATTAAACCAGTTCCAGTTATACCTACACTCGTACCATTTATTTCTGATCCACTCATAGCGATAATACTCCAAGAAATTTTTGTATCATCAGCGGCAGTTAAAGAAATAATATTTCTCACTTGATCGACAGCTCCAGAATAATTTGGATCTCTTGAAGTAGTAGAATTATTAAGTAAACGACCAGTTCCTACAAAAAGTGGGATGATGAGACTTTTTCAACCTTCTATCGAAGCGGTATAACTTCCAGTTTGCGCTTCGATATTGTAACTTGTTTGTACTCATTGTGTTCGAGCCGTACTTCCTGTAAATATTTTTCCATCAGGATCGGAAGAATTCATACTATCCTGAAATCCATCTTGATGATTTTTTACCTTCAGCATGGCGTATTCGAAAGCACCTTCTGCTTGCGAATAAGTAAAAATATTATCATATTCAAGTCGAGAAAGTTTCATCTCATTGATATAGAGACTCGCGAGTCAGACAACAAGAATCAGAAGGATTCCAGTCGTCCCGAGTGCCATAAGGATGGAAAATCCTTTTTTGTTCGATGTAAGTAGAGAAAAAGACATATTTATTGTTTAAAAAAACTTTCAGATATAGTGGTTTCTATGTGAAGTTTTGTAGTCGCAGCCAGTGCTGCAGAAACTCCAGAACGAGGGAGAAGTCCGAGTGTGAATACAAGTGTGACTTTTTTTTCAGTAGAAATACCGTCTCCAGAAATATAGAACTTCAGGTTTTCGACTTTTACACGTTTTTTACCATCCTCTGGGATAAAACTATCTACCAAGCTATAGGCAGTAGAAAAATCTGAAAGACTCGTGAGCATATACAGTCCACAATTTGTATGAGGATTGGCTTGTTTTATGCCATCACAATGAGATAAACCTCCTGCAGTGACACCACTCATACTTCCGTAGATATAGTATTTTTGTGGAGTTCATCATTCCGTTCATATTGCCATGATCTCACTTCCACTTTTTGTATAACTAGAAGTTTTCCAGAAATCTGGACTCACATTTCCATGATCGTCATATGTAGAACCTGTAAGATCTATACCATTTTTTCTTACATCATCAGCGATGTGTTCCGTGATTTCTCGTGCAGACTCAGAAAGTTCACGTGTCAGACGCATTTTTTGTCCGATACTCGTAGTCTGGATATACGTAGAAATAATAGCGAGACTCATAACCGAGAAGATCGCCATCGCGATAACAAGTTCGACGATAGTAAAACCAGATGTAGAGCGTATAATTTTCATATTGTATAATTTATTTCCAATCAGTAATAACACTTTCGAGATCATATTCACGATAGTATTCACCATTTCATTTTACGATCACCCGAGCATCGAGAATATATCATTGATTTATCTTTGGCATAGGAACAGATGGTGTACTATTTGGATTATCTTTTTGTACTTTTAATACATTTGTGCCATTCTGAAATTCCAGTGGTTTGATGATCATATACGAAGCATATTCTGTTCCTGTAGAAGTATGTATATGCGTATATCTTCATTGGTCATCGAAATAGAGTTGAGCTTCATGAAAAAGTGTTCCAGAATTGGAAGTTGTTAATGTAACTCATGAAAGTGAAACGGGCATTTCTGTAATAATTCCGTCACTTCATCCAAGATTATTTTGATTCAGCTTTACACCAGTACTTGTAAAGTCATTTTGCACAAAATATGTTCCAGGAGTTATAGTTTGATTATTTTTCACGGTATCAAACGGAAGAAAACTTCGAATATTGGAATTTCGAATATTTTTGACAAGCTCTACTTGTTCTCGTAGAAGATTGGAAGCGATGATTTCTTGACGAGAATACGTAGCATTTTGGATGGTCGTCGAAAGGAGAGCCAATATTCCCGTCATACTGATCGCAAAAATCGTCATACCAACGATCAATTCCATGATGGTAAATCCTTTCTGTGACTGAAGATGTGAAGAAGTGAAATACATAACTAATTATCGTAATAAGGACGAAGAAGGATTTTTCGAGCGCGACCTGATTCTTCACTTGCACCCATATAACCGATCGTCATAGTGATTCCTGTAGATCCAAACGTTGGATTTTGATCAAGAGCACCTGTAAAAAATGCTCACTTGCCATACGGAGGCATGATCTCATACGTTATTCCTGTAGCGGTTCCCAGGGAAATACCTGAAAAATCTTGTATTTGTATATTTCGATCGAAAGAAATAGTTTTATAGAGCGTTCTTGGTGAATCTCAACCAGTTGAACTCCAGAGAGTGATACCGTCTTTTCCTTTTTCAAGCTCGACAAATAGATAGGCATTATGATCTTTCGCAACTGTCAGAACTCCATTTCGAACGTTATTATGTGCGAGCATCCATTCTTGAGCAATACTATCGATAGTTCGTTCTACACGGGATCGATCCATATAATAATTGTATGGAAGGGTCACTATACTCATAAGAATACCAATTATTGTGATCACAATAATCATTTCCATAAGTGTAAATCCAGATGTATTTTGGGAATTTTTCATGGTTTTATTTCTTATTGCACACTGGCCGAAGCGACGATCTGCATAATAGCCGAAAATATAGCAATCGCAAACCAAAGAACGAATATTCAGGCAAGTAAAAGTGCCATCGGTTCGATAAATTTTACCATCGTTGCAAGTGCACTGTCGACTTCCCTTTTGTATTGGATCGCGATTTTTGAAACTACTTCACCGATCGTAGAAGTTTTTTCTGCAGATTCGATCATCTGATTGATATCTGGAGTGAAGAAAAAAGCGTTTGGATCGCGATTTTTTATGGATTCGGAGATCTTTGTTCCATGGGAAACATCATCAGAAATACTATTGAAAAGCATTTTCACCACTTCATTTCCTGAACTTGAACCTGTGAGTCGGAGTGTTTTTACGATACTTACACCAGAACTGTTCAAAAGTGCAAACGTCGACATCACTCGGACAATAAGATAGTTTTTATATACCATTCCTGTCACTGGAAAACCGATTTTAGTACGATCCCACCAGATTTTTCCTGAATCTGTTTTCGTATATCCCTGAAAAACGAGAGCAATAGCGACGAGAAAACCGAAAATAAATACATAGTTTCCTTTCATGAAATCACTCGTCGCGATGAGACTACGAGTCGTCCACGGAAGATTTCCTCAGAGATCTCAGATAATCGGCATCAGTTGTGGAATCACATAGATCATCACCACCGCGATCGCAATACAAAGAAAAAGAAAAATGATAATCGGATACGTCATCGCACTCGTAATCTTTCCTCTGAGTTCTTCTTGTGATCGCAGATCGAGTGAAACTGCCATAAATGCTTTTTGAATCATTCCGGTTTGTTCTCCACTTTCGACGATGGCGATTTCTTGTTCATCGAAAAAATTTGGAAGTTTTCGCATAGCGACATTCACCGAATCACCTCATTCTATAAAAAAGAGGAGATTATCGATACCATCAGCAAGAGCAGATCAAGCAGGAGTACGCTCACGAAGACCTTTGAGCGCTGAGAGAAGACTCACTCATCCTTCGAGAAGATTTGCAAGATTTTCGTAGAAAAGTGCTTTCTCTTTGATCGAGATATGAGAAGAAAAAAGTTTCATATTTATTGTATTAGAAGATTTTATACTTTCTGATTTTTATTCATAGTAGTATACACCGAGACTGATACTGAGTCCATATCCAGTTGGAGTAGTACCTGTTTCAGGATTGGTATCGATCGGAAGGGAAATATCATCGAGTGTAAATGCAAAATGCGATTGGGTCGTAAGATACGTCAAGTATGCGATAATATTTTCCAGTTCAGGTGCTTGAAGTGTCAGATTCACATGTCCGAGAGAAAGTCCACTTGGAAGTTTACTTCATTTATCTACAGAAATAGAAGAAATAGTAATCGGTGCGATTCCAGTTGTATCTTTTTCAGTAAATTTATTGAGCATTGTTTCCGAAATGAGATCGCTCGGAACAAATTTTTGATCCAATTGTTTTACTTTTGCTTTGAATGCTTCACTGATTCCAGAACCAGAATTATTTTTGATCTGAAGGAGTGCATCTTTTTCGGCAGTTTTACTAATAAGATCAGATTTTGCAGCCGCGACTGAAGCCGTGGTTTCTATATAATCAAGATACATAGGCTTGATGATCAGAACACCGATCAAGATACTAAAGCCGATCAAAATCGGAGCGATGACTCGATTTTTTGTATACGAATTAGGAGTTTTCATAAGAAAAAATTAGGAAATGAAAGAAATATTATTGTTGAAATAATTGAGAAATGACATGAAATTGTATACCAGTAGTACGTCTCGAAGGATCTCCAGAAATCGAGAGGATAGGCTCAAGTCCAAAAGTTTTTTGATCGGCAGCGTAATCTCGCATCATTTTTATGATCGTTGCAACTGCATCTGAGTGTCCTTCAGAATCACCAACTGTAGAAATGAGATTTGTACTGATAGTATCATCTCTAACAGTAAATCATTGAAGTCGAACATTGGACTTCACGGCAGCAGTTCGAAAGTTATTCACGAGACTATTCAGGTCGAGTGAAGGTCGAATAGCATTTGATTGGACTATTTTGGTAATCACAACCTGACGATCATTGCTCAGAGTAGCGATGTCAGCTCTTGTAGTAGCAAGATTTTGATCGATTTGATCGAGGTGACTATGTGAGTAGTGATTCGAGATGAAAAATCCGATTCAACTAACAACCACAACAGTAGAAAGAAGAATGGAAAAAATCCAAGAAACATCAGAAGGTTTCTGTATTTTTGAAATGGCGGTATCGATTTGCATAAATGAAAATTATAAATACGCTGTCATCCTAACATATATATTCATTTGATGCAAACTCCGGAGAACTTTTTTATTGACATACATAAAAATATATCTGAATGAGAACTTAAAAATCTTGTTTTTCCGCTTCAATATGGGGAAAAAATATTTTTCTATGGGGATCTCTGAGCTGGGAAAAGTACCTTTATTCGTATGCTTATAAGAGCATATTTAGACGATTCTGATATGATTATCCGTTCTCCGACGTATACCTATTATCAGAAATACTGAAAAAATATTTATCATTTTGATCTGTATAGAGTGGAAAACGAGGAAGATTTATTTCTCATCGGAGCGAGTGATATACTGGAAAATCCTGAAAATATCTGTCTCATCGAGTGGCCAGAAATACTCGGAAACACGGTGATTCCAACAAAAAAAATCTCCCTCACTATAAATAAGAAAGATCTGAGAGATATAGAGATTATAGATTTTCTGAAAGATCCACATCTCGTGAAGGCAAAATCATCCAACGAGTTGTAAAACAATAAGCGACGATCGTAAAAAGTAAGATTCCTGTAAAGGAATTTTTTTGTACGAAAAGATCGAAAAGTGTATGTGCAGAAATAGCGAGTAAAAATCAAAAAAGAAAGAAGAAACTATATTTCCAACCGAAAACCTTGTAAGATAGGGCTTTCCACCAAAAACAAACACAGATACCCGCTGCAAAAAAATGAGCCAAAAGAGCGAATAAAATGCGTGAAACTCATATCTGAAAAATAATTTTTGGTCCTTGATCCCAAGATTTGATGAGAAAAATCAGATTCTCAATACTTACAAATCCAAGCGTCACAAAAAGAGTAAATACGAGAAAATCTTCTCGAGAAAATCGAAAAGACCGAGCGGAAAGTCAGAGTGTAGAAATATGTTTTATACCTTCTTCAAAAGAAACCGAAAAAATCAGTCAGGAAACAGCAGAAAAGAATCCAATAGAAAAAAAAGATACAGGAATAATTTTTCAAAGAAGAAAAAAAATACCAGCACACACAAGAAAAAGAATCCCGTGTAAAAGTGCTAATTTTCTCAGAAAAACTCGAATATATGGTGATCCAGAAGCAGTCAATATCCACACTCCGATAATCAAAATGAGAAAAATGAGAAAACTAGCGAGTATTTCTTGTCATCATCATGCAAGCAGTTCAGTCTGAAAAAGAGTGATCAGACCAACAGAAAATCAGCCAGAAAGCATACCAATAAAAAATCGTCTTCTATTCCATATATATGGAGAAAGAAAAGTAACTCCATATCACCAAAGGGCTACTGGAATCAGAGAAAAAATGATGATCAAGAAGAAGCTCAAAATCATATATTATTTTTTTCTACGAATGATCTCATATCCACCTACTGACCACTTTTTATCATCGCTCGAAGAATTTTTTCTTCTCATAGCAAGGGATAAGAAGAAAACATTGAGTCCTATAAAAAGGAAAAAAAATCAGATTAGATAAGAAAGAAACTGTGGACAAGTGATAATCAATGCACCAAAAAGTATACAAAAGAGAGAGATAAATGGCATAAAAATGAAATGAAAAAAGTAAACCCAGTATACCCCGAACGATAAAGAATCAAAAATTATTTTCCTATCTTCAGCACATCCATAACTGCGATAAGAAGGGAAAGTCCGATAAGCAGAATCATCCCAGAACTATGTACAATCCTTTCGAGTTTGATCAGGAATGATTTTTTCTTCGTAAAAATTCAGACGATCGACATAATTGTCGTCGAGACCAGTCTTCCTCAGTCAAGCGCAGGAAATGGGAGAATATTGAGAACTCAGAGATTCAAAGAAAGCATCGCGATGAGAATAAGAACCATAGAAAAATGAAGACCGTGATCGACCATACTAACGATCCCAACACCCATTCCTATAGGACCAGCGATCATTTCTGATGCTTCTGTTCTCTCTGAAGGAGTATCTGGAATGATGAGATCATGCAGCGTTTTTCCGAGTGTGTCGAGAGTGAGTCGAGAAAGAGTATAGGTTTCCCAAATGGCTTGTCTTGAAGCAGTAAAGAGGGAAAAATGAGGTTTATAATCAGGATTCATTCGCATATTTTCATACCAAAGTGCAACTCCGATTTTTCCATCTTGTGGAGTCACCGTCACATCTCGAGTCACCCCAGAATCTGAAAGAACAAGATTCAGTGGTATATTTTTTTCGACTTCTTTTTTAAAAGCATCGATATCAGTGATCTTATTTCCATTTACTGAAGTCAGGATCTCATCTTGTTTAATGCCAGATTTTTCTGCAATACTTCCCGTAACTGATGAAAGAGAAATCCCATCATACTGAAGAAAACCAGAAACGAGAGCATCATCAGGAGAGGGAAGAAAATACGAATGATAATCTTTTTCTGTGAGAAAATTCGGAGCGATCGGGGAAACACCATAAAGAAATAATGCGAAAAAGATAAAAAATGCGAGAATGAAATTCATGGTCACTCACGCAATCAAAACAACAAACCGTGCCCACCATTTTTTATGAGCAAAAGCATCTTTATCGCCAGCTTCCTCACTTCCTGGATCTTCTCACTTAATCCGTACAAATCCTCATATAGGAAGCCAATTGAGTGTGTATTCCGTTCATTTCTTATCTTCGAAAAGTTTTTTTGCTTTTGGTGGGATACCTATACCAAACTCAAAAACTCGCATTTTTGTAAGACGAGCTGTGAGAAAATGTCACATCTCATGGATAAAAACAACGATCGTGAATATAAAAAGTGTAAGGAGTATCCCGATAAAAATCGTCATAGAAAAGGTATTATATATTTGTAAAAAAGACTTCCGAAGTATATGGAAGTCTTTTTGAATTGCAAAGAAAGATTATTTTGCAAGTTGTTCTTTTATATGTGTAAATAAGTGAGAGATAAGGTCATCGAGTTTTTTATAGTCATTTCGTTCTGCACGAAAAGTTTTTCCATCCACACTGAGTGAGAGTTTTCCTGAAAATTCACCATTTTTCGTATGTCCGAGTGTGAGCTCGAGTCTTCCTTCCGCATCGGGTTTTTCATATTTTTTGATGTAGGCATCGAGTTTTCCTGAAAGATTTTTCGAGATTTCATGATCTATAAATCCTCTTTCATTTCCAAATTCATCCGCGTGAACTATAACCTGTGTATTCATAGAAAAAAGTTATGGATAAAGCTCTCTCATGCTATAGTTTTTAGAGTGAATTGCAAGGGATTTTGTAATAAAATAGAAATCCCTATACTTATTTGCTTTATAATTTATATATGTTAAAATACATAAAAATAAATATGTTTCCACGAATAATTATCATCACGCTTTTCTTTTTTGGGATCTCCTTTCAGTGAAGTTTTGCCGCCGAAAAAGAATCATCAACACAAGATGACTGAGTTCACAAGACTGCGCCTCATCCACCACATGACCATCATGACTCCGATCACCTCAAGCATATACGAGGTCATGGACAGAAAAAGAAAAAAATCTCCTTATAGGAGATTCTTTAGTGTGTATGATGTTTTTCTTCATGATTATCTTCCTCGTGTTGCTCATCATTTTTTTGATATTTTGTTTTCCAGTCATCGATGATGATCTTCTCTTCATGGGTTCTCAGGTCGATCGGCTTCCCGTGAACGAGAGTCGTATCGAGTTTTTCGACATAGTCACGAGTGATATACTCTTTTCCATGAGTCGTCAGGTGTCACTTCACGACATCGGAAAGTGTATCCACGAGAATATCGAAAGGTTCACGGTCTTCATCTCCATCGTGATGTCCATGTTTTCACTTCCCTACTTCCTGAAGGTATTCGATTATGGCAGTGGGATTTCTCGCACTAAAAAGAGTAAATTCTTCCCCACCTGGTAGTTTCACCACAACATCTGACATGCCGAGAAGTGCCGCCCACCAAGACCTCGTCCGCACCTGTATTCACTCTATTTTCTCATAGGGTATATAGAGAATCGTCGCCGAAAACCATTTCCATCGCATATCCACGATCGTCGACTCGGTCATGATCCACACATCTACATACCAGTCAAAAAGCTTATACATGAGCACCGAATATATCACAAACAGATAGAGATAAATATATATTCTCGGAATTACTGACTGGAGGGAAAATATATCCTGACTGTAGAGAAAAAATGGAATACAGAGTGCAAAAAATATCCATAAAATCACATCTTCCATGATCGCGAAAACATGCCGATGAAATACTTTTTGTATCTCATTATCAGCACCGATATAGGTTCGGAAAAAAAGATTATCGAAATTATTCATAAAAAGAAATATTAACGAACTTGTGGTCCTGTCTCATTTTCATTATATAGATGCTTATGATTCAAGGTAATCGCGATAAAAAAAGCAGCAAAACCTATGATCAAACCTACTCCAGAAAGAAATAAATAATAGAGAAAAAGATTTGGAAGTAGAGAGTAATTAGCCTCGATATAGATCACTCCAACAATATAAATAAAAACCTCTATAAATGTAGTGATATAAAAAATATTCCGATGAATTTTCCAAAGAATAACGAGAAAAACAATATTGACGACCGGAAAGAAAATAGACATATGTTCAGAGTATAGGAAAAGGCTTTTGAAAAGCAAGAAAGTTCAAATTCAGACCTTTTTCTGCTATGATTTTGCTTCTACCCAATTCTTTCCCGAATGGATATCTACGATGATAGGAAGGTGCGTTGGATGATGATCGTGGAGAGATTCACTGGAAAGCTCACCACTCAGATTCGCATATTCGGGTATTATCTTCTTTGCATGTGTAAAAAGCACTCGACTCATGCATTTTTGGATGATCTCGGTAAATGCAGATTCTTCCGACTTCGGAATATCAAAAACCAGTTCATCGTGGACCTGGAGGATCATTTTTCATTCGAGTTTTTGTTCACGTATTTCTTGGTCAATATCACACATAGCCAGTTTCAGCATATCAGCAGCAGTTCACTGGATCGGCATATTGATGGCTTCTCTTTCTGAGATACCACGAATAGTTTTATTGGCATCGGAAAGCCCAGGAATATATCGTCGTCGTCAAAATGCAGTCTCTACATATCCACGAGTACGAGCCTCATCGAGGATGGTATCATAGTACATACGCACGCCAGGATATTTTTCATAAAAAGCATTGATATAATTTGTCGCTTCATATGGAGGAACTCCGAGGGTCTTCGAAAGTCAAAATCCAGTGATTCCGTAAATGACTCCGAAATTCACGGTTTTTGCTACTCTTCGTTGTTCACTCGATATATGAGTATCTTCTCAGAAGAGGAACTTCGCGGTTCTCATATGGATATCTTCCTCGTTCTGAAAAGCAGACAAAAGCGCGCGATCTTCAGAAAGCCACGCAAGTACTCGGATTTCTATCTGGGAATAATCCGCAACGATAAAAATATGCTCCGCATCCGAAGGGATAAAACATGACTTTATATCACTTGCATATCCAATACCAGTCGGGATATTTTGGAGATTGGGATCGTTCGAAGACATACGCCCCGTCGCCGCACCGAGCTGACTATAAGTAGTATGAACTCGATGCGTAGATTTATCCGCGATCTTCAGAAGTGACTCAACATAGGTAGACTGGAGTTTCGAGAGGCTTCTGTGTTCGATGATGAGTCTCGCGATATCGTATTCCAGAGCGATCTCTTCGAGGACTTCGGTATCCACGGAATACCCAGTTTTGTTTTTCTTCGTGGGTTTGATCCCGAGTTTTCAGAAGAGGATTTCTGCAACTTGTTTTGGAGAATTTATATTGAAAAACTCACCCGTCACCTCATAGATTTCCTTTTCGAGAAGATCGATCTTGATCGCGATTTCTTTTCCGATCTGAGCGAGCTTCTCGGTATCGAGTCTCACCCCCGTCGATTCCATATGAGCAAGTATAGGAATCAGTTCAGATTCTAAAGTGGCTATCGTTTTCATATATGGCTCCTCGACGATCTTCTCATCGAGCAGTTTCAGAAGTGCCACCTTGGATTCTGGACTTCCATCGAAAGCATACGACAGTTCATAGTCTACAAAATCTGCAAAATTTCATTTATTTCGAGGTTTTTTGAGTCCGGAAATCAGAGCAATATCGTGAAGAGACATAAGAAAAGAAGAAATATAACTGATTATATAAACAAGGAAGAAATATCAAAACCAATCTTGTCTGCTTTTGACTCTCTGTATTTTTTTTCTATACTGACGAAAATCTATCCCTCTTCTCTTATCGTGTCTACGAAAAAAATCTACACCAATACCATCGCACAGATAGCAGGAAAACTCATAACGGCGGTGATCTCGATCTTTATGATCAAGATCCTGACGAACTATCTGGATATTGCTTGATATGGACTCTATTCGAAGATA
>CANBWW010000014.1 GCA_947373235.1 Candidatus Altimarinota bacterium
CACATATATATCGTGAACAAAATACTGTTGCCGACGCACTTTCGAATAAAGCCATGGATGAAAAAAAGGAAGGTATTATTTATATTTCGTAGAAATGCTCCCAGCACGAATAAATCCTCAAAAATATTGGGTGTCTCTTTGAATATGATGACTTATCATACTCTGTCTGAACGTTTTTCACGTATCTGATTTTTGAGAGACAAATATATCACTACGACAGTTTCTCCAGCTCGTTCTATAACTCGTGCAGAGTTTCTGAAACTTCTTTCTATTGCTGAGGGATATACTGCTCCAGTGACTGTTTCTAAGAAATTTGCTGATCTTCCTGCTTCAAATACACTTTACAACTATGTAAACTATGGTGTATCAAAGGGATGGGTAAATATCAAGAATACAAATTTCCGTCCAAATGATATCATCACTCAAGGTGAGATCGATAAACTTATTGCTGTCATAAAAGGTAATGCAAATGCTGATACAATAGCAAAAGCATCTTCGGGTGTTGCTCGTGGAAAAGCTGCTTGGGATATCGTTGTTGCGTTTTACTCAAACTAAATCACAACTCATCAAAAAAACTCTTAGTTATTCTGAGAGTTTTTTTGTGTGTAGTTTGATTTTGTTTGCAAAAATAAAAAAAATACTAAGATACATATTCATCTTCGTACTTTTATGGTTGTTTGATTTTTTGATTCTTGACTCGGAGGAAAGCTCGTAATGGAGGTTTTTCAGGAAGCATTTCCTGCTCTCGATATGATTCTCGAGATGGATAGAGAAAATGCTCCCTACGGATGAAAAAGTCATGAAGAAATATGTGAACTGACGAAAAATGGAGTTCAAAAACTCTTTGATAATTGAGCTGATGTGGTTATCTTGGCTTGCAATACCGCTAGTGTTCATGCACTGAGGTGGTTACAAAATGATGTTTTTCAATGAAAACATATTCTCTGAGTGACGATCCCATGAGCGGAAAAAGTAGTAGAGATGTGATATAAGAAAATCTGAGTTCTGGCTACCGAAGCAACTGTTCGAACTCGTATGTATAAAGAACGGGTACATATACTCGATAACTCGGTTCTTATAGAAGAAATCGGGGCTCCTGGACTCGTTCCACTCATCGAATATGAGATGACTTCAGGTGAAGAAATCGATCTCTTACTCAGAGATTATCTTTCTCAGTTCTCATCTGATATAGAATCACTAATTCTCGGGTGTACTCACTATCCTCTCATACAAAAAAGTATAGAAAAAGTCTGGTGAGAAGTTCACCAGACTAATACTTTTCCTCATATTATTGATCCTTGAGTGGAGGCTGCGAAACAGTTTCAGTTTTGGATGGAAAGGAAATTTCCTTGAGCGGCATAAAACCTCACATTTGCAATTCATTTTTTATGAAAACATCTATTTTTCATAATGAATTTTCCGTTGGATAATTTTTTTGATATTTTTCCAGTACTTCCTTTGTAGAAAAATGTCTCGGTGAAACCCTTTTTCTATCTTTCCCTCATTCACTTTTTCAATGAATACCTATCAAAAAATCAGCACCAATGATATGTTTATATATTTGTTCTTTTAAGTATGGAATCGTATATTTCCCATTGTTTTCTTTTTTGTTTTGTTCCACTACCGCATCAATAATAATCTCGATACCTTTTATACCAATCCACCCGTGTCTTCGAATTTTTGCTATAATTTTTCTTCGAATTTTATAGACATCATGGTGTGCCCATCCAGTTTCATTATTATTATTTACGAGTACAATCTGTATTTCTATTGGTGTTTCTCATTTTCGAGAAAGGCGAAGTTCCTGTCTTTCAGAGCTATATGATTTTTTGTTTTCTACATTCGTTGATATTTCTTTTTCCATAAAATTCTTCTCAAGAGTTTCTCGAAAAGATGCATCTTCATTTCGTGAACAAAATTGTTGTAGGTATTCCTGACAAACTTCTTGAGAAATCATAGAACCCACATTATCGATTACTAAATCTTCTCAGAATTTCTGAAAAAGGATTTTTGCAGTTCTAAGAGCATCGTTCGGATCTTGTACCTCTATTCGCATTCGATGAATATCCTTAAAGGCTTCTGGGAGATTATATTTTTCTTGTCCATCCATTTTCTCTATCATTGAATAGAGACTTTTTACGTCAAATCAAGCATAGATAGGAAATTTCTTATTATCTACGAGCAATTCTCAAGACATATTATTTGATGTTTGAGAAAATGTTTGAGATCCTTCTTTGTATTGAAATTCTTCTGCTGAAAATATATCTATCACCTCTTGTATAAATTCTTTATTTCGGAGATCAACTTTTCACGTTTCATAGTTTACAGAAAATTTTGAAAATCGAATAATACGGAAAAATCAAAGAACTTCTTTGAGAATAGTACAATAACCTATTCTATCTTGTACTCCTCTAAGCTTTTGTCAACGATGTATTGTGTTTATGAGTTCATTTGAGGATTTGGGGGGATTTCAAAGATTCGGAATATAGTAATCCTCATGACGTAAATACTCCGTCGCAAGCTTATAAGCAAGACAAAGATCACGAATGATATGTTCTTTAAAGTCACTATGTTCAATATCCTTTGGCCTTCATTCTAAATGTTCAATAAAAGTATATATATCTGCTATTTCCTCAAATTTCGGTATATCGTAAATATCATGAAGTGTTCATCTGATCTTTTTTTGCTTTTGTAGGCTTACAAGATCCACTCACGCTTTCGCTTGGTCTTTATTACTTTCTATAAATTCACTTAATACTTTTCCTCCTCCGAGTTTTTCCTTGTAAAAGTATGGTTGAATTTTATATTTTTTACTTATACTAAAAGTCATGTTATTGATATACTGAAAAAATAAAGTTGGGTCTGCCGTGGCAGATCTCTGTACATTCCTAGAAATCCCTTTTCATATATGCGATGATACCGATGCACCGGTATCGTATGATCCATATGAGTTCATCATACCTTCACCAGGTATTTCAGGAAGGCATGAGGTATATTCTACGTGAAAGGTCCTTGCAGAATTGGATTTTGCTTATCAGTATCTCCCGAAATGATTTAAAATTATTTCAGTGACTGGTACTGATGGAAAATCGACGACTTCATGGATGATGTATCAGATCTTGAAACAAGAATTCGATAAGTCTACTATACGTCAAGATACTCAAAAAGTCAAAAAAACTATCTATTTATCTGGGAATTTTGATGAGCCATTTTCAAGGACGGTACTGAGTATTCTCCAAAAAAAAGAAACACGATGATATATTGTCGTCGAGATTTCGTCTTTTATGGGATATGCGATAAAAAAATATACTTCTGATTATTCTATTTTTACCAATCTTAAATCTGATCATCTGAACTGGCATATAGATCTTCAAGAATATGCAGATGCGAAGATGAATATATTTTTCCATACACATAAGAAATCTATAATCAATACGGAAGTGATTGATTTTTGTAAAAAAGAACATCTAAAGATAGAAACTCCAGAAAATACACGTTTTTTCTGAACCGATCCAAATATTCTTGATCGAACGAACGGAGAAGATATCGTTATCAATAATCGTCGAAAATATAGATTATCTGATACACATTTTTCAGGACTTCATAATGCGATGAATCTTCTCGCTTGTACACTCGTCACAAGTGAGATGCGAATCTGCTCCAAACGAGTGAAAAAATATATACAAAATATCTATGGACTTCCTCATCGTATCGAGCAAATTGCTCTAAAAAATGGTATCAAATATATAGAAGATTCCAAGTCTACGAGTTGTCAGAGTTTGGTTGCGGCACTTGGGGCATTTCCACCAAAAAAAATTGTGCTGATCGCTGGAGGTTCTGATAAATGAGATCCTTTTGAAAATCTAGAAACAACACTTTCAGAAACAGTGAAATATGCAGTTTTGATCGGACCGACA
The DNA here is from genome assembly GCA_947373235.1 of Candidatus Altimarinota bacterium. Taxonomy (GTDB): domain Bacteria; phylum Patescibacteriota; class Gracilibacteria; order BD1-5; family UBA2023; genus CANBWW01. The sequence continues at coordinate 3,918 of CANBWW010000014.1, forward strand.
CGTGATGTCTTGGCTCAAAAATGCATCTTTGCAAAAGTTCCATATGTTTTTGCAGAAAGTATGACAGAAGCGGTATCGAAAGCAAATCAAAAATGTGAAAAAGGCGATGTATTACTTCTATCTCCTGGGTGTGCAAGTTTCGGTATGTTCCAGGATTATCTCGATCGAGCTCACCAGTTTCGAGATGCTGTAGAAACACTCTAAAATCAGATTGACTTCACTCTCAAAATAAACAAAATATTTCAGTATTTATTTTTCTACCCTTCTATGCATCTTGTTATCATGGCGGCGGGTGAGGGCTCACGTATGCGTCCACTTACCGATACTATCGCAAAGCCACTTCTGAAGATCTGTGGAAAGACATTGATCGAACATAATATCGAGTCTATTGTTCAAGAATTTGAGGAAATATTTTTTATTGTGAAGTATAAAAAAGAACAATTTATCTCCTATTTTTGAGAGCATTATATGGAGAAAAAGGTGAACTATATAGAGCAAATGGAAGAAAAATCTGGCACGGGTGCTGCTATTTTGTCACTTCAGTGAAAAATTACTGGAAAATTCCTCGTGATTTCTGGAGATGATATCTATGATAAGGAAGATATACTGAAACTTTCGAAAACTCCTGCATACGGAGTTCTTGCAAAGGCCGTTGATAATCCCCAAGACTTTGGTATTTTTTCTGTAGATCAAGAGGGAATCCCGACTGGAATCATAGAAAAACCAGTAGATCCAGGTCTTGGAAATCTGGCGAATATAGGTGTTTTTCAGTTTGATGACACTATTTTTTCCGATCTTTTGGATATTCCACTCTCACCACGCTGAGAACTCGAGATCACTGATCTGATGCAAAAATATATCTGAGAAAAAAAACTTGCTGTTGTTGAAGCTCAGTGAAAATGGATTACTATCGGATATCCTTGGGATCTCTTAAAAGCAAACGATTTTTTTATAGGGAATTATACTACCACGGTCGATCATGGAGGGACCATCGAAGGAAATGTAACGATCAAAGGAAATGTCTATCTTGAATCATGAGCGATTCTCAAGTCAGGAACCTATATAGAATGAAATGTCTATGTTGGGAAAAATGCAGTAATCTGACCAAATGCATATATCCGAGGAAATACGAGTATCGGTGCGGGATCAAAAGTAGGATTTTCAGTGGAGTCTAAAAACACCTATGTGGGTGAGGAAAGTGCGATTCCACATCTCTCGTATATCGGAGACTCAGTGATTGGGAATCATGTAAATATCTGATGTGGATCAACGACTACGAATCTCCGACATGACGGAAAAAATATCCGAGTGATGATCAAAGAAAAACTCATAGATTCTTGAAGAAGAAAGCTTGGAGCGATTATCGGGGATCATGCAAAACTCTGAGCGAATACGCTTCTCTATCCTGGACGGATCATCCCTTCAGGTGGAACCACTTTGCCGGGAGAAATTATCAAATAATTCTATGACTTCTTTCATAAAAGCATTTCTCTTCTCACTTTTGTTTTGTGGACTTTTTGCTTTGGTGATCTTTCTTGTCTTTCATAAAAATATTTCTCCATTCGTCTCACTTTCCTGAAAATCTTCTGAAAATCTTGTATCTTGAGAATGAGAAATTCAAAATCATTTTTCATATACTTGTACGGCGCACCCAAAGATCACATTTTTTATGTATCACTATATTCGTGATCATGATCCAAAAGATAATATTTTTACGAAGGATCTTTCAGTTCCTCCCGCTCTTTTCGACGAACAAATGAAAAAAGTAAAATCTCTTGCGGATTCATGAGAAATAGTGGTGATGACTGACTCAGAATTTATGAAAGCAAAGGTATCAAAATGCTTTCCTGAAAAACCAATATGGATATTTACTGCCGATGATGGCTGGATCGATATGCATGATTCGCTCGTACCGATCGCGAGCAAATATCACGTTCCATTTTTTCTTGGGATTATCACGGGAAATGTGGATAAAAAATGATTTATAACTACAGAAGATGTCATATCAATGAATCAAAATCCACTTATGACGATCGCTTCCCACTCAGTTTCTCATGATGATGAAACGCATCTTTCCGAAAAAGATACTTTTCATGAGATGTGTGATTCGAAAATGATTCTCGAAAAAATGATCGGAAAAAATGTCGATACATTTATATATCCAAGTGGTCGGATAAATACTGAGTTTGCTCCAAGTATCGAAAAAGAGTGCGGATATCAGATGACTTTTTCTACGGAATTTGGCAAAAAATTTGATCCAGTTTCTCCAGATTTTTATCGTATAAATCGTACAAGAATCCATGGAGATACCGATCCTGGTTTTTTCGATCGATTTCTGAAAAATGAATCGAAAAATTTCTGAAAATAAACTTGTATTCCTGAAAAATATCGTATACTGTCCACGTCCAAAAATTATGGGAGTCTCATGAAACAAGGAGACGACTGGACCATTATTTCTTTATTTTTCTTTATTATGGCTGTAAAGCACGGAAAAAAATACAATCAAGCAGTTGCCCTGATTGAAGCTGATCGTATCTATACTCTTTCTGAAGCAGTAGAGCTTCTCGAACGTACAAATACTGTAAAATTTGATCCTACGATCGAAATTCATTTTAATCTCAATATTGATCCACGTCAGGCAGACCAGATGGTTCGTTCGACTCTTTCTCTTCCACATGGAACAGGAAAAACAAAACGAATTGGTGCCTTTACTGATCTTGGAAACGAAGCAGAACTCAAAGCTGCAGGTGTCGCAGTTGCTGGTGGGGATGATCTTATCGATGCCGTCGTTGCTGGAAAACTCGATTTCGATATCGCGATCGCGACTCCAGGTATGATGCGAAAAATGGGTAAGGTTGCAAAAATCCTCGGTCCAAAGGGAATCATGCCAAATCCAAAAGCCGGAACGGTTGGTGAAGATCTTCTTGCTATCACGAAAGAACTTATGGCTGGTCGTTTTGAATTTAAGAATGACAAACAAGGAAATATCCACTCAATCGTCGGAAAACTTTCTTTTGGAACTGCAAAACTCACAGAAAATATCGAATCATTCGTAAAAACTATGAAGTCTGCTCGTCCATCTGGAGTGAAAGGAGGTGTTACATTTATCAAGACTCTCTATATCTGTAATGCTATGGGGCCTGGTATTCGCGTAGATATAAATTCTCTTTAAGAATTTCTAAAGTTCTCTAAAAAATCCTTTCGAAAGAAGGGGTTTTTATTATGTTCTCGTTTTTCATCTATTCTTTGATCGGTTTTTCCTCATAAAAAAACTCTCTATTTTCCTTTTGCATTTCTTACTACTTTTCATATAATCTCCGCGTTCAATCTTGGTTTTTCGGCGGAAAGATATTTTTCTTATTTCGATAAATCCTCGATTTCTTACTCTTTCATCTTCCTTTTTTATGGCTCATACGGGTATTATTTCTAAGATCATCGGCGTGGTAGTGGATGTTGCATTTAGTGATGGATATATTCCAGTGATTTATGAAGCTCTCGAAGTTCAGTGAGGTCCAGGGAAACTTGTCCTTGAAGTTCAGCAACAGCTGGGTGATGGTGTCGTTCGGACGATCGCTATGAATCCAGTCGATGGAGTGAAGCGTGGACTTCAAGTGACTGCTACTGGTGCGCCTATTTCTGTTCCAGTAGGAGATGCAGTTCTCGGACGTATGTTCAACGTTCTGGGTGATCCGATCGATGATATGGAGGCTCCAAAAGTCGAAAGAAGAGATCCGATTCATCGAAAATCTCCGAATTTTGATGAACTTTCTACGAAAACAGAAGTCTTCGAAACAGGTATTAAAGTGGTAGATCTGATTGCTCCTATGTTAAAATGAGGAAAAGTAGGTCTTTTTGGTGGTGCTGGAGTCGGAAAAACGGTGATCATGCAAGAACTGATTCATAATATTGCCTCTGAACATGAGGGGTATTCCGTGGTTGCGGGTGTAGGGGAACGTACTCGTGAAGGAAATGATCTCTATCATGAAATGAAAGATAGTGGTGTGATCGGGAAAACAGCGATGGTCTTCGGTCAAATGAACGAAGCACCAGGACCTCGTGCTCGTGTTGCACTCACGGGACTCACTATGGCGGAATACTTTCGTGATGTAGAAAAGCGTGATGTTCTCCTTTTCGTGGATAATATTTTCCGTTTCACTCAAGCAGGTTCTGAGCTTTCTGCCCTTCTCTGACGGATTCCTTCAGCGGTAGGATATCAACCAACTCTTGCAACAGATATGGGTGCGCTTCAGGAACGTATTGCATCAACAAAAAATGGTTCTATCACATCGGTTCAAGCGGTCTATGTTCCTGCAGATGATCTTACTGATCCAGCTCCAGCGAATACTTTTGCCCATCTTGACTCGACGGTGACTCTCAATCGTTCCATTGCAGAACTCGGTATTTATCCAGCGGTTGACCCACTTGACTCAACTTCCACGGTTCTCTCTCCAAAAATAGTTGGTGAAGAGCACTATCGTGTTGCTCGTACGTGTCAGAAAATCCTTCAACGTTATAAGGAACTTCAAGATATCATCGCCATTCTTGGTATGGATGAACTGTCTGATGAAGATCGATTGACCGTTGCTCGTGCTCGTAAGATCCAACGTTTTTTCTCACAACCATTCTTTGTTGCTGAGCAATTTACTGGAACACCAGGAGTATATGCAAAACTTGATGATACAGTTCGTGGATTTGCAGAAATAATCGATGGAAGTGTGGATCAGATTCCAGAGAGATTCTTCATGTACAAAGGTTCTATCGATGATGTAAAGAAGGCATTTGATAGTGAATCTACGAAATAATTTTTTCAATTCTAAGAAAAATTATTTCTTTCTTAGAATTGGTTTCTCTTAAAAATTTATTCCAGATTATGAAACCTACGGTTTCTTAATTCTGCATTCCGTTCGAATCTAAAATTCGTTGCACTCACTTTATATTCTCACTCCATTTGAATTATGAATCTTCAGATCACTTCCGCAAGTGGAAATATCCTCGCACTGGAGAGTTTTTCATCGCTTTCTTGTGTGACTGAATCGGGTCAGATCACGATACTTCCTGGACATGAGGCTCTTCTTTCAGCTCTTCGTCCAGGTATTGTGACGATAAAATACATAGAAAATGGACTTGAAAAAATACTGGAATACGTAAGTGGTGGATGAATCGCAAATATCACTCCTGAGAGTGTCACGATCGTTTCAGATATACTCGAAAGTGGTGAAGATCTCAATGATCTCGAGTATATAGAAGCACAAAAGAAAGAAGCTCAATACCTCATGGATTCATATAAGGCTGAAAATGGTACCGATATTGATCCGCGTCGTCTGATCGCGATCGAGCATGACTTTCTCCGGTTTTCTGCGATGCATGAACTCTGATCAAAATACAAAATTCCAAATGATGGATCACGTCGATAGAAAAGAAAAAACGGGACGAAGGTTCCGTTTTTTCTTGCATACTTTTCTGATTTCTTTAAGATCATTGTATGATTTATATTTTTTGAGCCGCATTCGATCCACCACATTCTGGGCATTTTTCTATTATTAAGGCTTTATTACATCATAAAAATCCTGAAAAAATCATCGTGATTCCCTCTGGACTCAGAAATGATAAAAGTTATCATATTTCTGATGATCATCGTAAAAAACTCTGTGAGATTTTTCTCTGAGAAATCTCTGATGAACGAGTTATATTGGATCTTGAGTTTTTTTCTTGGAAAAAAGAAATGATCACTCGTGATGTGGACATCTATGTTCGAGAAAAATACGGAGAAGATGGTATTCATATTTTCTGAACGGATGTGATTACTTATATGGAAAGCTGGGATGATGAAGGATATGCGAGTTGAAAAATACAGAAAATATTTATTCTGCGTTGAGAAAAAAGTATTTCGAGAGAAGATATAGAAGGATTTTGAATCGAGAATTTTGAAATTTTTACCGAGTCGAAGATTCCTGATATTTCCTCGACAGAAATACGGAAAATCATCCCAGAATATATAGGACTCAAAAGTCTTTTTGCGGAAGATCCGAAATTTCTCATTCCCGGTCTTTCGAAAAAAATCTCGAAATATATTCTCGAAAATCGTCTGTATCGAGTGATTCCATCAAAGAAACCAAAAATACTTGTACATGTTTGCTGTGGGCCAGACGTCACTATGCCGATCATACAGCTTCGTGATGAATATGATGTGATCTGTTTTTGGTATGATCCGAATATCCAACCTCGAGAAGAACACGATAAACGCTATGATGCATTTGTGAAAATCTGTGAGATCGAAAATATTCCATATATAAAAGGCGCGTATGATGTGAAGAATTTTTTTACGCGTATCAAGTGAGTTGAGCACACACCAGAAAAATGAGAAAAATGTACCTACTGTTATGATATGCGGATGTATGTTTCCGCGAAGCTCGCAAGTCGTCTAAAAATCCCGGTCTATACGAGCTCATTGAATACTTCGCCAAAAAAAGATCTCGAAAAACTCTTCAAAATGTGACATAAGTATGCTGAAAAATACGGAATCGAATTCCTCGATATTCCATTTCGCAAACGATGAGGTTTCGAAAAGTCCGTCGAATATACTCGAGAACACGATATCTATAGGCAGAATTATTGTGGATGTATCTACTCGATTCGTGAGTGAGGAGACAGTAATATGAAAAAAAGAATGGTCGGGTAAAATTATTTTTCTATGAGAATAGATCTCATTATGGTTTGCATTTTTGAGAGAAATTTCTACAATTTCTTTACTCATAACTTCATACTATATGCCTACAGATTACTACGCACTTTCTCTCGAACTTCATAAAAAATATAAAGGAAAACTCCGAATGGAATCGATCGTTCCACTCACGACTCGTGAGGATCTCTCTTGGGCGTATTCTCCTGGAGTGGCAGAGCCATGTCGTGAGATCGCAAAAGATCCAGAAAAAATGTATGACTATACATTGAAGTCTCGTACGGTGGCAGTGATTTCTGATGGGTCTGCGATCCTCGGTATCGGGAATCTCGGACACAAGGCAAGTATGCCTGTGATGGAAGGGAAGTGTGTACTTTTTAAAGAGTTTGCAGGAGTCGATGCTTTTCCGATTATCGTCGGGACACAAGATGTGGAAGAATTTATAAAAACAGTAAAAAATATCGCGGATACTTTCGGAGGAATCAATCTCGAGGATATATCAGCTCCTCGATGTTTCGAGATCGAAGAGCGACTCAAGGCAGAACTCGACATCCCCGTGATGCATGATGATCAGCATGGAACCGCGATCGTGACACTTGCTGCGTTGATCAATTCTCTGAAAATCACTGGAAAAAAGAAAGAAGATATCCGTGTGGTTCTCAATGGAGCAGGGGCTGCCTGAGTCGCTATTTCAAAGCTTCTCTATCTCTATGGAGTGAGACACTTTGTCGCATGTGATACAAAAGGTATCATCCATAGTGGTCGTGAAAATCTGGATATCTCAAAGCAAAAAATCCTCGAATTTACAAATCTAGAAAATAAAACTGGAACCCTCGCCGATGCGATCGTATGAGCTGATGTATTTCTCGGAGTATCCGCCGCATGAGCACTGACGGAAGATATGGTGCGTTCGATGGCAAAAGATCCGATTATTTTCGCGATGGCGAATCCAACTCCTGAGATCATGCCAGAACTGGCGAAAGCTGCTGGAGCTCGGATCGTAGGAACTGGGCGATCTGATTATCCAAATCAGATCAATAATGTTCTCGCATTTCCAGGGATTTTTAAGGGAGTTCTCAAATATCGAAAAACAAAAATCACGGATCAGATGAAGATCCGTGCAGCTGAAGCACTTGCGAACTATATAACTGATCTCGACGAGGAACATATCCTTCCGAATCCTCTTGATAAATGAGTGGCTTCAGTTGTTTGTGAGGCGATGAAAGACGAGTAATATTTATGCTTTCATTTGCTCTCTGAGTCTTTCTTCAAAAAGGTTCACGTTCAAAATATGATGATCAGGATCCGTCTCGATAGCAGGCGTTTCTATGACATTTCTTGGAAACTGAGCCATAGCAAGAGAAGAATTGTTTACTTGATCATCTTTATCGACATAGATTATATCGTTCGGGTGAAGATTTTTTGCTATATACTCGGGTATTCATCCCATATTACGGAGATAATGTATTTCAGATTCTACCTTTTCTGGATTTAGTTGAGCACTTTGCGCAAGTATATTTACGACAAACTGACTGGGTATATTTTTTATATCCAGAATATTTCCAGTAAGTTTTTGAAATTTATTAGTAATAGAATGTATAGAAAAGGCGGGAGAAATGTAAATCGCTCGCTTTATATATTCACCGTGGCACACTCTTGCTATGGCTACCGGAATGCCAGCTATGCTATTTCCTATGAGAGTAACGCTTTTGACTCATTCTTTTTGGAGTTGCGCGATAACGGTATGAATATCTGTACCATATTGTTCCAGGCTAAAAAGGGATGTTTCCTTTCGAGAATGGTGTCATGGTTTATCGAAAGTCACTATACGAGTTCATGACTTTCTTCCAATCTCAAAAATCTTTTTACAGGTATCACTTGGTTCTTTCGTCTTAAATCCTCCACAATAAATGACTACATGTTCTGATGGCGGTATGCCATTATCTATGAGTGATATAGTACTCACTGGAATAGTATTTGAAGATTCTACAGTATGTTCTTTTCCTACATATTCTCTTGGATCTCTGATATCTGAATGGAAACTCATAGATATATTTAAAATGAGTGTCTAAATATATCTAAAATAATTTATTATGCAATATATTTTGAAAGAATCTACTTTTTTCTATTCATATAAATTTAATTATTAATCCCAAGAAGCAGGATATCCATCAATAGAGAAATCTATATTTGTATTACCTGTTTCAAGAACTAATAATCTTGGTTCTGTTCTGCAGATTTTTAATATAACTATTCTTCATTTCTTGATTATTTCTCAAGATCATTTATCTGTTTCTTGAAGATTAAATTTTCTTTTATTTTCTCATATAAAAATCTCTGCTATAAGTTTTTTAAAAATCTCTTGTAAATCCTCAAAGGTTATGTCTTGTACAATAATTCAATGCTTCCTTGTATCTTCTTTTGTATGCCATTTGATCATCTCATGGTTCCCATCTTCATTATATTTTTCATTTTCCATATTGAAATAATCATAAAATAAAATTAACTACGAAATAATCTCTTAATAAGACCATTTTTTTCTTTTTCTCCTTCCTGTATACGGAGGATTTCGAGAATTCCAAGTACGCAGATCATCATAAATCCATATTTATATCCATGATGAGAACTCATAAAGTCTGTGATTTTTCCACCAAACTGAGTAATCAGGATCAAAAGAATAAATATCGTGACCATGAGTGTTTTTCCATTTGCCTTTGACCAATTATAAAAGGTACTTTGATCGGGTTTGAGATATTTTGTCTGAAGAAATGCAAAACTCCCAATAACAAGGATTAAGAGGAGTGTAAAGACACTTGATTCTGGAACTCCATAAACTGTCGGTTCCACGACGTGTGAAAAGCCTTTTTCGAGCATTTCGAGCGCGGTAAAGAGGATGATAAAAAGTCAGAGCCATTGGATGGATGGATATTTTTCGAGAAGTTTCGCTATCCCGTTCGAAGCAACCACCATCAAAATGATCGAAATAATCAAACCAATCATCAGATTTGCTACATTTCCATGACTCGCTCATGCAACTGCAAGGACGTTATCGAGTGACATAGCGACGTCTGCGATGATAATCGTTTTGATTGCCGTCATAAGTCCATGAGCTTCTTTGGCATTTTCTTCATGGTGTTCATGTGCACGGATTTCTCTATAAAATTTCCATACGACATAGAGAAGCAGAATTGCGCCGAGAAACTCGAGTCATGGAATCTGAAGAAGCCAGACAGCTCCGAGAGAAAAAATAATACGGAGGATGGTTGCTCCGGCTACTCACCAAAAGATTGCTTTTTTTCGTTCTATTCACTGGAGTTTTTTTGTTGCCATACCGATGAGGATAGCATTATCCCCACTCATCACGAGATCGATGAGGATAATATTCAAAAGTGAGAAGAGTCAGGCAGAAGTTCCGAGGTGTGCAAAATCAGCAAGAAAAGAATCCATTTTGTAAAAAAAGAGAATATAACTCTCTTAGTGTATGATTTATAAGGAAAAATCAATCATTTTTTGACAAGAAGCTATAAAATATGCTAAAGTACATAAGAATTTACTATTTCTAATTTATTCAGTATGTCTGACTTTGAAGTATTTTGAAAACATGATCCTATCGATGGGGAAAAAAAAGATCAAAAAGATGCAAAAAAAACACTTGATCCTACTGATGATACTAAGGGTAAATGAGAATCTTATGGTCAAAATATAGATACTGATAAAAAAGAGGATTCTAAAGAAAAAAAACATCAAGATACAGAAAAAACTCATGAAGAGTATCAAAATTTTATAACACAAAATCGTCAAAATGAGTGAGCGGAGAGAAAAAAAGATCCACCACCAGATGAAGCTGAATTAGCTATGGCTTTCAATGATTTTCCTCCAAAAACAGGTGAATCTGAAAAATCGCAAACAAATAGAGTGGAAGGTGGTTCACATTCCGAATCTATGCATGCATAAAATAAATCCTCACTAATTAGTGAGGATTTATTTATGGGATTTGTATACTTTCGAGAATCTCAGAAATGATCTGATCTGGAGTGATTCACTCACTCATAGATTCATACGAAAGTCCGATTCGATGCCTCAGAACGTCATGTGCAAGATACTTGATATCTTCTGGAAGTACGAATTCACGTCATTCGAACAAGGCTCTTACGCGAGCTGTGCGTATGAGCGCGAGACCTGCACGAGTTGATGCACCGTAAGAAAGTTGAGGTACTATATCATCTTTTTTTTCGACCATTTTTCTGCTTTTCGTGAGAATATCAGAAATATAGTCGTATATTTTTTCGTCTACAAGAATAGTTTTCGAAATATAGTCGATCATTTCGAGAAAATCCGTTGCATTCAAAATTGGCTTTGTTTTTTTGTTTTCTTCTTCGGATTCATGAGATTCACTGAGAAATATCTTTTTTTCATCTCATTTTTGAGGATAATCAAGAACGATCTTCAGGGTAAATCGATCCAGTTGTGCTTCTGGAAGAGGATACGTTCCTTCGTGTTCGAGAGGATTTTGTGTAGCGATCACAAAAAAAGGTGCTGGAAGTGGAATACTTTCTTCCCCGATCGTTACTTGTTTTTCTTCCATAGCTTCCAGAAGTGCTGACTGTACTTTTGGTGGAGTACGATTGATCTCGTCTGCGAGGAGAATCTGTGTAAAAATCGGACCTTTTCGAACTTCGAACTTACTCGTTTGGGGACGGTATATCTCGCTTCCAGTCAGATCAGAAGGAAGGAGATCAGGAGTAAAAGAAACTCGTTTGAATTCATATCCGAGTACTTTTGCGATCGTATTCACGGTTTTGGTTTTTCAGAGTCCTGGAACTCACTCGATAAGTGCATGTCATCCAGAAAAAAGCGTGAACAAAAGTTTTTCGATCAAAATATCCTGTCCAATTATTTTTTTACTCACTTCTGCATGTATCGAGTGAAGTGTATCTTGAATATGACTGAGAGCTTCTTGCATATTTTTATGAAATGATGAATAAGTTCATTTTAGGGTATAGAATTTTATATTTTTTGCAAAAAAG
>CANBWW010000015.1 GCA_947373235.1 Candidatus Altimarinota bacterium
AATCTGATACGATCGGCACTCGGGTGAGTACGAAGTTTTTCAAGTGTTTTCGCTTCGATCTGACGAACACGCTCACGAGTGACTCAGAACTCTTTTCCAACTTCTTCGAGTGTATGCATCTCACCTCCATCGAGACCAAAACGCATCACGACGATCTTCTTCTCACGAGGAGTAAGAAAATCAAGCATATCGTAGAGGTTTTCTTTCAGAATCGAGAGATTGGTCGCACGCTCTGGAGTGAGGTACTTATCATCTTCGACGAAGTCTCCGAGTGTCGTATCTTCTTCACCACCGACGGGAGAATCCAGCGAGAGAATATCCTGAGAGATACGCATGATCTGACGCACTTTTTTCGCATCCATATCGAGCTCGAGTGCGAGTTCTTCCATAAGTGGTTCACGCGCAAGTTCCTGAGTCAGGCGACGATAGGTATGATTGAATTTATTAATCGTCTCGACCATATGAACCGGAACACGGATCGTACGAGCCTGATCAGCAATGGCACGAGTAACTCATTGCCGAATCCACCACGTCGCATACGTAGAGAATTTGAATCCTCGATCCGGATCAAACTTATCCACCGCACGGAAGAGTCCCACATTTCCTTCTTGTACCAGATCAAGGAGACCAAGACCACGCCCCATATATTTCTTCGCGATCGAAACCACGAGACGGAGATTAGCTTCTGCGAGACGCTTTCGAGCTTCCTGATCTCATTTCTGGATCAAGTGTCCGAGACGGACTTCTTCTTCCGCATTGATCAAAGGGAATCTTCCGATCTCGTTCAAATACATACGGATCGAGTCATCAGAAATCTCCGAAAGATCGACTTCATCTTTTTTCTTTCCTGCATCTTTAAACATCTCTTCATTATCGAGAGAATCGACAAGTTCTACGTGGAGTTTCGCGAGACGCGAAAAAACTTCATCCATGAGTTCGATATCATCTCCTGGAGGAAGTGCTGTCATGACTTCATCATAGACGAGTTTTCATTCTGCTTTTCCTTTTTTGAAAAGAAGTTGGATTTCTTCACTCATACCCTCAAGAAATTCCTGAGGAACGGTCACGTCAAGAAATTTTTTGAGTACTTTTTTTCGACGTTTATCTGTAAAGAAATCCTTCGGAGCGACGTATCCATCTCATTTCTTCTCACCATCCTCATCGTCATCATCAGTTTCTTCGAACTCAAAATCATCATCAAAGTCATCACCATGAATCACAGGATCTTCTTCAGATTCTCATTCGGAGTTTTCTTCATCAAAACTCACTTCATCACGAAATTCCTTTTGATCGAGAGCGATTTTTTTCTGAGATTCTATTTTTTTAGATTTTCAGAGTTCATGATCATCGACATGAGAAGGAAGGGGAATATCTATAGTATCAACATCGATGGCAAAGAGATCTACTTCTTCGACAGAAGTATCTTTGACTTCTTTCTTCTTTTTATCTTGGGTCATACGAAGTGTGGAAATTATGAATTAGGATCGAAAAATAGTTTGGATATTTTGTTCGCCGGGAAGGATTTTTTTTGCCTTTTCGAGAAAAGTCTGAAAAAGAATCGCTGTATTTTCGGGATGTTCTATTTTTGCTTTTTGATATTCTTGTCTCAAGAGTCTTTTATGAAGAGACTTGATCGCATCGAGAAATGCTTTCTGGACACTCGTCGCAGAGGCATCTTCGTCGGGATGTATGTTTTCGAGGTGAAGGGCAATAACCTTCAAAATTTCCCCATCTTCGCTGTCAAGCGGTTTTTTTTGGATTACTTTTTCAAGTAACGAAAAATCCCTTTCGGAAAAAAGGTCTTCTGGAGTATATCGAAATTCGGTAAAAAACAAATCAAAAAGCTGATAGTTCGAAATATATCCTGCCAGGTAGTCTTCGGAAGAAATGGATTTCTGAGTTAGTGTTGCTTCTGATTTCTCTCATTCATTGGTATCTGACTTTTCACGCGTACGTCCATACTGGACTTTTTTTTTGTATTCTGCATATATAGCCTCTTGACTCACTCAGAGTGCTTGGGACATTTCAGCAATATGGAGCGATATCTCGATCTGAGAACGGATCGGGAGGAGAAATTCGAGACATTTTTCTATGAGCTTCTTCTTTCCGATGATCGTCGTGAGATCATATTCACGTCCTCATTCGGCGAGATAGAAAGCAATCGGTGTCATTGCCACTTCACGAAGTGCATGGAAGTCACCACCGCTTTTGAGGAAATCATCTGGATCTTTTCCATTTGGAATATGGATAATACGAACCTCGATATCTTGGTTCAGGATATTTTCTATAGAAGCAAAAGTTGCCTTCACTCACGCATTATCTGCATCGAGTGCAAGGTAAACGATCTTCGTAGATCGTTTCAATATACGGATATGATCAGCAGTCAATGCAGTTCCACTGATTCCAACGGTATTTTCGATCCTGGCTTGATGGAGCGCGATCGTATCCATCTGTCACTCCACAATATAGACTTCCTCAGTTTTTGCGATCATCTGCTTCGCAAGATGCATCCCATAGAGGATAGAGCTTTTATCGAAGATATGAGAAGCAGGGGAATTCAGATATTTTGGTAGGGCATCATCGAGGACACGTCCAGTAAAAGCAACCACATGACCCATAGAGTTCGCGATCGGAAAAGTAATACGACCGAAGAACTTATCTCGCGTTTCTGATAAAAATATTCCGGATTCCATGAGAAACTTATGATCAAATCATTTCTCTTTCAAATAATAAAATAAATCTCGAGAGGAAGTCGAACAACCAAGCTGGAACTTCGCAATGGTATCTCGAGAGATTTGCCGATCAAGAAGATAGTTCAAATATTTTTCATTCTCCTTTTCGAAAAGTGCATGGTGATACCAGAGTGCCGTCTCACGATAAAGTGCATACACATCTTCTCATTTTTCTGCTTTTTCCTTTCCATAATCGGTCGAAAGCTCTATCCCGGATTCTTTTGCAAGGATGGAAACTGCTTCTCGAAATTCGACTTTCTCTACTTCCATAAGAAATCGGATCGGACCACCTCACTTTCCACATGAAAAACAGTGAGCGATATTTTTCTGAGGAGAAACGATAAATGAAGGAGTACGTTCGCTATGAAAAGGACAGAGTCACTTATAGTTTACCCCTGCCTTTTTTAGGTTTACATATCGCGAAACGACATCGAAGATATTGATTCGTGATTCGATGTCTTGAGCAATAGACATATTTAATTCTTGATTACAAATTCGATATTATCAAGATTTGATGAGACGCTCGTAAGCCAAAATGGTGAGAACTTGATATCCACTTCCCGTACTTGTCACGTGTTTATAAGTCGATTGATCGCTTCTGCTTTGGAAAGTCAAGCAACCGTTACTTTCATCTTTCGAGTGAGTTCATTTGCTGCATTTTCAAGGTCATAGGTAATACTCGAATTCACTTCCATCGTCGCTTTTATAGAACTCCCATCATCACTCTGAGAAATGATATTCGCAAGATGGAGCGTATCCTCATGCATTCCAAGATCTTTTTCACGTCCATCAAGAAATTTATCATGAAATACAGTTTTCAGATAAGTGATCACGGCTGTTTTATCAAAAATCAAAGCGTTCACTGTAATACTTCCATGAAGCTCCACTTCATTCGCGAGGTCTCAGATTTTTTGTCCAGAAGTTACATCGATCGTCTCTCCAGTCATAGTAACCGAGTCAGCCATGAGGAGAGAGTAGTTCTCATTTTTCACTTGATTACTATCGCTTATTTTCGCATCAATGCTCGAACGAGCTATTTTCGCTAATTGTTCATGCATAATCCCACGGAATTTCGTAAGTTCTGGTTCAGTCACGATATGTATCTTTGGATCAGCTCCGCCATCAAAATTGGCTTTTGCCTTTGCATATACTTTATCCCGATTGAATTTGAGTCCAGGAATGGAAAGATAGGTATCTGTAAGAATATTTCCACGGACTCATATAGTTCTTCCAGCCTCATCAGTCGGATCTGCCTTCACAGTCAACTCAACCATACCGATCTCAGTAATTCCATTTACAGAATGGGAAGGAGGAACATCGACATATCATTGAGATCGAAAAACGAGACCATCTTCCGTCACAAATCGTGTATTTGGTTTAAACTGTTGTGGCGCAGTAAGTTCATTGTAGACGATGATCTGTCAAGCTGCGACGGTTGCAGAATTTGGATCGATTGTATCGAGTGAAAACTTCATCGTTTGTTCTATAGGAAAAGTAAGGGTCTTCATACGAACCGTATTTTTTCATTCCAAAAACGATCCAGTGCCCTGTGAAAAAATAATATTGGAACTCACGGGACGGATAGATATCTGCGGGGTAATATAGATATAAGTTCGGGAAACTGCAAAATGAAAAATAAAAATAAGGAGTGAGAGTGACATGATCAATCCCACAACGATCAAAAACATATTTTGTGATCATTTTTTTACTTTATAACTAGGGGTTTTTGTCCTTTTTCTCGTCAAAAAAAAGTGTATATAGGCAAATCATCTTTTGATTTCATAGATAAAATATTGCCACGCGGTGAAGTTATGCTTGATGATATTTTGTTTCGAAAACTCACGATCAAATTCTGCCAAAATACCAGAAACAGAAGCTCCTATACCAAGAGATCTTGCCATTTCTACTTCATATTCATGCTTCAAAAGAAGGTTCACTTCATCTGGACGAAATCGTTTTTTTATAACCAAAAAAACATCTCGAGTTAAAGGAAAAGAAATATTTGCCATATCGACCGTCAAAGGAAGTTTTGCATCCTTGAGATTGATTTCTATAAGCTTCAAAGCTGAAACCAAAGAGAGATCTGCAGGAAGAATCAGTTTAGTCATAGTTATATAAAACGTAACGAAGAATACGAATAACTGGATCTTTTTTTATCAATAAAAGTTCGCGGGCAAGGAGGGAAAGTGCGTGAGTTGTAGGAAATTCCTTGTGCTCTTCTTGTTTTTCGAGAAGGGAAGAGAGCTTCATAAATCGAAATTTATGTGGATAATTTTGTTTGAGTTTCTTTTCGAAAAGACCAGAAAGCCAACTCGAATCAAATATACCACCAGTAACAAAAATATTTCTCAATGAATCGATCTTCTTTTCTGAAGACACAAGGGAAAGAAAAACATCAAAAATGTAATCTTCATATTCTCCATAAATCCGCTCGTACACTTCCTTTTTTTCTTTTGATTCTGATCAGGAAAGTATATTTTCTATTTCTATATATGGACATTCTGGGAGTTCCACAGCAAGCATATCCAGAAGCATTTTTGTACCAAAAGGGAAGGTTTCAAAATGGATGATTTCATTGTCTTTTTCCAAAAGAATCGTCGTGTGCATATAGCCAATATCTATATATGCATTATTTTCATGTGTATAATCAGAAGATTCGATGGATTTTGGAAGTAAAAGTGGAAGTGGGATCAGTGAGATAATTCGTTTCTGGAGACTTCCGACGATCGACCGCATAACATTGAATTCTGCTGACGTACAAAAAACATTCAGAACCGTAATTCGGATAAGTTTTCATTGAAATCAGATAGGATTTTTCACTCGTTTTTCATCGATCGATATCGAAGTCAGCGTACTCGAGAGAAGTCGGATATCGTCACTCGAAAGACCATATTGATGTTTTGCTTTTTCTTTGGCACGAAGATGAGAATCATATTCTATTTTTTCGATCATCGTATCGATCTCTTGCATCGTGATGGAAACTTCTGAATCAGAACGGATGTATTGAGTAGAAATAATATCATAAATACACATTTCTGGTGAAAATCCGAGAATAATATCATCAGGAATAGTTTTTGCATTTTTCGAAGCATCATGGATCGCGCGTTCGAGAGTGAGTGCAACTCACTGCATATCACTCACGACTCACATATCGAAACTCTTTCTATTTTGTCGGACACTCGCACTTCACTCAAGAATAACACTTCCTTCCTTGAGAGAATAAAGAGACGCACGAACTCGATACGATCCGAGGTCGATAGCAATAAAGCGATCATAATCATGGATGTGAGAAACTCGAAAACTCATGAAAATACGGAGAAAAATCAAGGTGCAGGATATGTAAAAACAAAAGAAAAGCAAGACTGAGGCAAAATTTGCAAAAAAATAAAAAATACGGTAGACTTCGCATATAAATCACAAAAAGTCTCCTCCATATGGCACGTATAAAAAATCAAAAAAACATCGATCATCTCTGGTATCTTGGAAGTTGTATTTTACTGCTCTTTTTTATCATCATCACGTACCATACACTTCTTGCAGGTGATCTCATCAGGCTCAACCCGACAGCATGGAAATATGTCGATAAATTTTACATATTTACGTGTTGGCTCATAGGAATTACTATGGTTTCTACAGTTCTCAATTTTCTTTTTGGAGAAATAAAACACGTACTTTTTATAGAACATTCAGCAATCAAGAAATTTTTACCACTTATTCGAGTGCTCGTCCTTATGGGAATATGGCTCATAGGACTCAACCTTGCGCTCGAAGCGATCAATATCGATACTTCTAGCCTTCTAACAAGTGCAGGAATCTGAGGAATTATATTCGCTCTCGCAGGGAAAGATATCATCGCAAATCTTTTCGGAAGTTTTATGATGATCATGAGTAAAAAGTTCGAAATTGGTGACAAAATCCGCGTAAAAGGAATCGAAGGAATCGTCGAAGAAGTCACACTCGATCATACAAAAATGATGGCAAGTAATGGAAAAGTGATCTATATACCAAATACATCGATCATTATGGATCAAGTAGAAAACCTGACTCGACGCCGATTTTATACCTATGAATACCAGATTCCATTCAAAAAAGATGGTCGCACAGCAAAAAGTATACGCGATACACTCATGATGGTAGATGGAAAAATATCAGAATACACACCGATATCCGTCTCTGTGCGTACAGAAAATACAAACGCCTCTGATTTTGTATACTTTTATACGGTTTGCCTTCCTGAAGAAAATGCTGAATTCGATCGAGAAATGCAAAATTTTCTTATCGATTTTATCTTCCCAAAAAAGCTCGACGAACTTGCAAAATAGAAAAAGAAGCTATACTCAAATGATCTTTTTGAAAACATTTTATGAGTAATATCATCTTCCTTTTGAGCTATTTGCTCATTTCTTGCGTTCTCACGTTTGTGTGCATTCCTCCATATATTCGTTTTCTCTACAGGCACAATCTGGGGAAAAAAATCCGAGAAGAAGGTCTCATCTGAAAAGCTATCGAGTTTTCGAAACTGCATGCTGGAAAAATCGGAACACCGACTATGGGTGGAGGAATTATTTTATTGGTAGTATTTATTTTAGTCGTTGGATCGATCATTCTGCAGTATTTTTCACCGATTTTCTGAATCGATGTGCACTACTCCCTCTGGAATCGAAATGAAACCTACCTCGCTCTTTTTACACTTTTTGCAGTTGGTGCCATCGGACTCGTCGATGATTATCTCAACATCAAAGAAATCGGAAGAACAAAATGACTTTCTGCTCGTGTAAAACTCATCCTTCTTTTTCTTTTTGGAACACTTGGAGCGTTTTGGTTTTATTTTAAACTTGGGCAAACAGAAATCGGTATTCCATTTTTTCCAAATATAGATCTCGGATACTTCTATATACCTTTTTTTGTTTTGATAATAGCAACGATGGCCAATAGTGTAAATATAACGGATGGTCTCGATGGTCTCGCTGGATGACTCCTCCTATTCAACTATGCATTGTATGCATTTATATGCTATGATCATGACCTTAAGATTCTTGCCGCACTTTGTTTTATTATCGTCTGAGCACTTATCTCATTTCTTTGGTTCAATATAAAGCCAGCCGCATTTTATATGGGCGATCTGGGTGCACTTTCTCTGGGTGCAACCCTCGCTATAATCGCGATGATGACGAATACACTCTTGGTACTCATGGTAAGTTGAGCGATATTTTGGCTCGAACTTCTCTCCGTAATCGTACAACTTCTTTCAAAACGTTTTCGAAATGGAAAAAAAGTATTTCGAATCGCTCCTTTTCATCATCACTTGGAAGCAGTTGGACTCTGTGAAGAAAATATTGTGATGCGATTTTGGATCATAGGGATGATCCTTGCAGTGCTTGGTGGTGTCATCAGTCGGCTTATTTAGTATTATTAAATATAAATATATAAAATAGTAAATATAAAAACTCTGATTGTCTGGTTTTAGCTCTAGGGAAGGGATAGAGTAGAAAGTCTTTTTCATTTTTCCCATAGAGAAAGCATTATTTTATATAAAAATGCTTGCAATATGCTACAACGCGTCTATAATGCCCTTGTCCTTTATTTATTAACTTTTTCTCACTATGAAAAAGCAGGATTTCATTAAAGCAGTAGCAGCGAAGGCTGGTCTTTCTCAAGATGCTGTTGCAAAGTCTCTCACTGGTATGATCGATGTTATTACTAAATCACTCAAAAAAGGTGAAGAGGTAAACGTAACTGGTTTTGGTGCATGGAAGGTTTCTAGCCGTGCTGCACGTAATGGTGTAAACCCAAAAACTGGTGCTAAGATTCAGATTCCTGCTATGAAGACTCCTGTCTTCCGTGCTGGTAAGACTCTTAAGGAATCAGTTCGTTAGTCTCTCCTCTATAACAAAACACTCCAATTTGGAGTGTTTTTTTATGAAAAAATATGGATATTTTGCTTTTCTGAATAAGATATGTTATAGTTTTTACGAATACATAGATTTCTTTTTCTAAGAAATCAATTGGTTTCTAATTTTTTATTCATGGAAAGAATCAATATATCGAATCTTGATTATATAAAAGGCCTAGAAACCCTAAAAATCAATACTCCTGATACAAAACATATCGATATCCATATTGATTTTTGAGTGGACCACAGTCAATCAAAGATTATACGTGACTACGTAGGATTTTTATTTGATTCTAATGGAATTGTAGCACCTTGGAGAGGTAGATTTATACTCATAACTGATGAGCTGATTAATAATGCTATCGAGCATGGGAGTGTTTGTGGTGATATCGATAGTTGTATTATCCATGCGGAACAAGATAAGGCTGGATTTTTTTCGATCAATCTCGAAGTACATGATACTGGGAAAGGAAAAGATGCAGAAATCGGGAAAGATATGATCGCAGTAAAAATCAGTCACACTGAAAAAGAAAAGGAAGATGGAGGAATATATATGGAAAAACGTGGTCGTGGACTTTTTTCGATCACAGAAAAACTCGTCGATAAACTCTCCTTTGCCCACAGTCCACAGTGATGACTCGCCGTACGCATAGAAAAAAATATATCACCAGAAGACTATGCACCTATAAAAAAAGAAGAGCAGTATGTTCCTATGGTAGAGATAGCCCATGATAGTCAGCCTATACCAGTAATAACTGAATAAAGAATACACTAAAAAGAAACTTCTAGAAGTTTCTTTTTAGTTAAGGTCTGAACATATTATGATAAATTCCATTTATTCTCATGAAATATTTCTTTTCCACCGATAGTTACTCATTTTAAAGCCACAAATACATCTATATGAAAACGCTGAAGTTCTGTTTTCGGAAGTTTTTTTCCATAGATTCCATGCTTTTTCCCCAAAGATAAGTGCACACCGAGTTTTCTTTCTTGAAAATTGATATCGGAGAGGGGAGTAGTCGTCGATATAGCGGGATTGAGCCCAAAACCGAGTTCACGTACTCGAACTTCTCACTCGAACTGGACGATATAGTTATAGATTTTCTGAAACTCAGGAGGGAAGTCAGAAGAGGGAAGAACTCGTCACTTTTCTATCGTGAGAAGAAATGGTTCGACGATCGCAAGGGAAAAATCCTCTCTCGGAAAGGTATCCACCATACATCTTCCAGAAGTCTCATCGAGATTCACTCATTCTGTGAAAACCTCACCGATTGGGTAGGTTCATCATTTATTTTCAATTCCAGTATAGTCTGCTGTATTACCGCGAATTTTCTCAACAGTTCAAAAAGTGAGAATTTCTCCGTTCAAACTGTGTATACGAGTATTTTCTGACTTTTCGAAAAGTTCACTGAACTTATTTTGTAGGCGAACATACTCTGGGGTTCTATATATCAGAGAATCGATAAATGTGGGAATTTCTGATTCTTGAATATAAGCAAGATGATTAAACTCGACCACATGCACGCCTCTATGAAAGAGCTCTAAACGAATACGGAAAGTGGAGAGACGAAAATTGGTTGACTGAACCAAAATAACAATGGAACCCTTTGGAAGATTCAATAATTCATCTTTGATCGACTCTATCTGAGGATCGATGAGTTCTTCTATAACATTTTCTACTGATTCATGATGATCGAGTCAAGTTTTCTTATTTTCTTCTCGATTATGCTCCGTCATAACACGATTTTGAGCTTTTGCATAGGGATTATCCGGATTTATGAGTCCACCACGATAGAGCGGTTGAGGAGGATTCAAGAATTCACGAGCTGAACCACTTTCTGGAAGAACCGATAAAAATGCATCTGACAAAAGACTCGCAAGAGGGGACTCAGTATCATAGAGGAGATATACTTTTTCATCGATATATCACATATTTTTATAGATGATATCGTGAGCAGACTGAATAAGGGATTCGGAAGACATAAAAAAAGTATAGTAAGAGATTTCCCTTACTATACTTATAAATCACATTGGAGAAAATATTTCTCTCAAATAAGTTTCGAATTCTTATTTATTCAGCTCCTGAGCGAATTCTTTTTGATCTTTTGCTCAAAGGATTTTTACCTGAGCAAGTTGGAGACTCGCATCATCGAATGCCTTTCTCTCAGCGTCTGCCTGAACTTTGATCTCGGCACGATATGATTCGATCGTATCAAAGTGATTTTTGAGTTTCGTAACATTTTCTACGAATACGCTGGCAGAAAGAACAGGTTTCGCGGAAAGTTCTTCTGATCGTCGAGAAGACTCGATCGCCTTATCTGTGAGTTCAGATGGCATCTTATCGATAGTCGATCCCATAACATCGATCGCAGCCATAGAAGCATCCAGGGCTTTCTGAGAACTCGTTTCGATCAGCGCCGTGGAAAGAAGTGTCTTAAAAATCGGACGCGATGAACTCATAGAAAGAGAAAGTTTTGAAGCAGCGTCGAGTCGCATCAGCAAACGTTTACGAGCCATATCGAGATTTCCGATCAAAACCACGAGATTCGACTGGAAATATTCTACATGGCGGATAAACATATCGTACTTCATCTTTTCCGTTTCATCGGTGGATTCGATTCCTTTCGTACGAAATTCTTCGATTTTTGTAGCCAGAAATTCTTTATAAGCAACAACTTTTCCGAGATTATCATCGATCCCATCGATAAATTTATTTTGAAGATCGATCGAAGTATTGAGTGAAGCATACGCTTGGTCAAATCCTGAGAAAATCATCTCAATCTTTCCTTCGAGAGATTTCATATTGAAGGCTGCTTCATCCCACTTGGAATCCAGTTTTTTCATCAGATTCCCGAGAATCGGAACACTTTTTGCCATCTTCATCACTGCACCGTCATTATCTATAATATCTGAATACACTTCTTGAACCTGACCGTTGATCTCTGCAAGTGTCGAAGAAACTTTCATGATCGGATCCGAGTCGATCATCGTTGCTGTTTGTGTGATGATAGAGTCAATCGGCGCAGTGATCTTCTCTCCAAGGGAACGAAAATCAGTCGCCTGTGCAAAAGTCTGTTCCACATCTGCTTGTTCGATAGCAGAAAGAGGTTTTGCCTTTACATTGCTTACTATTGCCTGAGCCTGAGCTGTAAGCTCATCCTGTGGATCCTGAGTTTTTACTTGAGTATCTGCCATAGAAATGAAATAAAAAATAAAAATGGACGGAAGTATTGTATGGTATTTCTGAATTTTAGGCAAAAGATTTTACTGGATTTTTCAGTGATTTTGTATCTAATTTTGGATTCTTTTTTATCAAAAGGAGAATGAATAGGATTAGAAATATATTTGTATACTCTCAAGATCATTGAGCAATTCTTGGGAAAAATTTATATCACAATATCAAGAATCCTGAAAACAGGAAAGAACATCTTTTTTCTCTATTTGCTTTACTTTCCCTAAATACTCAACTGGAAGATTTTTTTCTATATATTTTGTTTTTAAAATTGCGGATTGTATAGTTTTAAAAGTAGGTATACTATCAACTCGAAGAAAGATGTTTTTTTTCATATTCCCTCAGAGTCAAGGAAAAGAAATATCAAATCCATGAAAATCATCTAAATCTACACAATCAGTCATCTGACCTTGCAAATATATACCAGTTCAGGAAACTACATTTACCTGAGTTTGTAGATGTTTTCAAGTTTCTGTATATACAAGTTGAGATGGAACAATGGCTATGGTATCTTCTCAATGCCATCAAAGTGAAGTTTTTTCTTTATAACTCAATGGTGGATAAGAAACGTCTTTGGTAGCATTCCAAGTCATAACCAATGGATAGTCTTCTAAAGATCAAGTAAAATCTGAAACAATTCCTACGCCCATACCGATAGATACGCCAGAAGAGGTGACTATATTCATAGTTGTATCTGCGATAACCTGAGTGCATATATGAGTATGAGGTAGGAATTTATTATCAGCCTCCGGAAGCTTTTTTGATAATGTATCTTTATTTTGAGAGATAGTCTTTTTTCAGTTCTCGCAAAGAGTTGTTTTTCCCTTTTCACACTCTGTATCAATCCATGACCTATATGGAGCTGGAAAACGAATTTCTATCTGAGAAGTGAAAATATCTGTTGAATCCAGAATTCCTGAAAGGATAAGAGGAGAAATCTGAACAAGAGATCCACTTTCATGTGAATTCAATATAGAATTTTCATTTTGAAAATTCACAGAACCACTATAATTCGCAATATTTTCGGAAATATGCGTCATTTTTTCATTCATGCATGAGCCAAGTAACAGCATTGGAATAATAAAAAGAAGAGTTTTCATATATTTTAGAAAAAAGGAAAGGCAATTGTATCTAAAACCCTTGCAAAAAAAAGGAAATTCATAAAATTTTTATTGCGCTGATAAGAAAAGTATGTGAAAGCATATCTTTTTTTAAAGTAGCAAAAATCCTTAACATCATCGTAATCTCTGGAGATTTTCGTGAAATTTTTCAAAACGTTTTTTATATATGTAGCATTATTTCTGATTCCTGCAATCGCCTCAGCTTATAGTCCTCAAGCCACAAATAATACTTATGGATTGTTTGTGGCCGGATCGGGCTATGAGTTACCATCAACGTATTTTCAACAGCAAACACTTTCTAAATATGAAGGTGGTTCTTATAACTATGTACTCAATACCACACCAATAAATATGTCTGGTGGAACCTATATACAGCAAACCTCGCAATGGCGCTCAAGCCAACTGACTCAGTATCCTGGATCCAGTTGGTACAAGGAATATGTTGCTGGTTTTCCAAGTTTTACTGAACTATATGGAAATCAAGGTCAATGTGTTGCTTTTGCAAAAGCAATGACCCAAGATACCAATGGTGCAGTAGCAACTTGGAAAGCAAGTGATTATGTAATACCTCAAGTTTCACAGTGGTATTACTCTGATATTAGTTCACAATATGCTGGAAAAATGGTTGCTTATTTTGGAAATAATGTCCCAATTGGGACAGGCTATCCTCCAAATAGTTACGCGAGCATAGGACATGTAGGTATTTTTCTCAAATATGCCTATACCCAAGAACTTGTGCCTGGAACTTTGTATTATCGTTACAGGATAATTGGCTTTTGGATCGCTGATGAAAATTATGAAGGTACCGCCAACTCGAATAATCCCGACGGGAAAATTCGAAAACATTTGATATTGATAAACCCAATTCCAAATGGAAATGGCACACGTTTGGCACATACATATGCTGGACAATATCGTTTCGTTAATATCTAAGGAGATTGTGATGATATTCAATCCTCTACTAATTTAGTAGAGGATTTTTCTATTATCTCTGGTTCTATTTGGAAGAAGGGGAGTAGAAAATATTTTCTCATATTTCATGAAAATCTGGGAAAATTTGTATCTAATTTTGGATTCTTTTGTTGAATTTGATAAAAAAATAACAGGGAAGTGGTACTCTATTTCTTCATAGGTTCATTTTCTTCTTTCCATCCATAAAAAAAAGAATATACTAAAAACATATAGTATTTCTCATAAGAAATATATAGCGAATTTATCCTTTATAGATATATAAAAATAACCATATGGAATTGCACAAAATAGTGAAGAAACTGGAGAAAAAAATGTGAAAAATCATCACCATCGAGGATATCGGAGACATACTCGATCCGGGTCAAAAAGGAGTCGTACGAGAAGATGCACGTATCCATCAGACCGTGTATGCGCTTAAGGGACAAGGAACCATTATCAGTATACGAAATGGACTCTATTATGTGGCAGACGGACTCTGTGAAACCGGGGAACAAGTGGTAGAAAAATATTACTGGGACATAGTAAAATACCTGCTCCTCAAAGAAGCGGGGAAAGAGTGGATGATCGGCGGAGAAAAATCACTCGAACTCGCGATGATGGATTATTCACTTCCAGAATCACTCATCATCTATACGAAAGATATTAACAAAAAAGTAGTTCTCTCACCAAAACATGAGATATTATTTCGTACTATGGCAACCGGAGAAAAGCACGGAAGAACGAACGCGTTCACCATACTCAAGAAACAATCTCAAAATATCCTTCTGAAAAAAGAAAACTTCACGACTCTTGGACTCGAAGCATCACTCCTCGATACACTGACGATCCATGATCATGAAGAAGGCATCGGTGAAGCACTGGTATTGAAATTTCTCAAAAGATATGAAGGAAAGCTCGAAAGAGGAAATTTTGGTATTCTCGTCGCGATTCGATATATCCGAGCTATGAATCGCCTCAGAGAAATCGCTAAAAATCACGGCTATGAAAGACTCTATGAGATATCTCTCGACGTAATCAAAAAAGAAGGCGGTGGATGTTTCGTGAGTTTTTAGTCAGCAACTACTTGTTTTAAAAATGAGAATGTTTCATCTTTATCTCCAGTCCAAAATGGAATTCCGTGAGTTGCATACATAGAAAAATCATTACCAAGTGGATCAAATCGATCGCCCATAATTCCAAATTCTATAAACTCAACTGGGAAATTATTTTTCTTATATGTACGTATTCCTGTTGCCTTTGTCGCTCCACCGTATGTAATATCTAAAGAAGTTGATCATCACTGAGCGATCGTGATTTTCTGACGTATTTCTTCTGGAA
>CANBWW010000016.1 GCA_947373235.1 Candidatus Altimarinota bacterium
CTACCATTAATAAAACATCTTCTTTTGTGTATCCAGGATTTTCTTTCGTAAAAATAACTGATCCGGAAAAATTATTAGCTATATTTTCATTTAAATAAAGGGTTCTTGTATTTGCGATTCTTTCCAAGAGAATAGCCTCTAAGCGAATTTCTTCTTCTGAAGGAATATGTTCTAACTTATTCATAGTTCATAAATTAATATTAAAATAAATATATGTTTATATTTATATATGTCAATAAATAGAGTATTTTTATGAAAATCCAATCTGCTAAAAAATATAATGGTTGAACTTTCTATAGGGGATAAAAAAGAGCTTACCCTTGCGGAAAATAAGCTTTTCGGATTTCTAAAATCCGTAAAATTTGTAAGTGGTGGGCCCACCTGGGATTGAACCAGGGACCAATCGGTTATGAGCCGACTGCTCTAACCACTGAGCTATAGGCCCGAAAAAAAGTATATATGGCGGTGGGTCGGGGATTCGAACCCCGGCGGCACCTTGCGGCACCCTACAGGTTTAGCAAACCCGCCTCTTCAGCCACTTGAGTAACCCACCATATGAATAACACGGCGGATTATATGAATAGAGGTAATGAAAGCAAGTGTAATTTGAAAATAAAATCAATTTTCTAAAAGAATATATACTTCATATCTTTTTCAAAAGATATACTAAAGATAAACTTCAATTTTTCATGAAAATGAAACTTGGAGTATTGTGATAAAGATTCGACAATATATAAATAATATGCTTGACAATAAAAATATTTGCATATGCTACTTGGATATTATTCTTAAATATCTAATTATGTCAGGAGGGCACGGGCACGAGGCACACGGAGGGCACGATGATCATCATGCACCAAGTGGTGGAGGTGGTGGTGGAGGAGATGTGATGAAAAATCCTGCCGGCTTTGCTGTAGGTATGGCATGAGCAACATGAGGTTTGATATTTGGAATCACGAAACTTTTCACGAGTATCTTTAGTAAATAAAAAATCCCTCTGAATTCAGAGGGATTTTTTATTGGAAATTATTGTACCACTACTACCACTTTCGGCTCTTTACCAATCTCATACAGACAAGTATCCGTTACTTTTCTTTCTACCTGAGCAATGAAACTCTCAGCATCCTTGAATCTGGCAATATCTTTGAGAATATTTTCTATGGTTTGATCCAGGGTTTTCTCAAAATGAGGAACTTTATCTGGCATCGGAAGTCCGACAGTGGAATATTTGATCGCGAAACCAGAAGCCTTTTTCACGATTCCCACAACGAGAACTCACTGGGATGATATCTGATAGCGATCATGAAGCTCTTTTTCTGCGGTATATCCGACCATACGACCATCAACAGTAATAAGTTTCTTAGAAGCATATTCATCCGTCTCACGTGCGGTCTCTTTCGTAAACTCGAGAATCTTCGCATTTTTCAGGATGATCACTTTATCTGAAGTATATCCAAGATCATAAGCATTTCTCGTATTTCCCCGAAGCATATGCGGATATCCATAGATCGGTATGTAGAACTCAGGCTTCAGAAGAGTGATCATTTTTTTTGTATCTTCTTCTTTCGCATGTCCTCCCGCATGGATTTCTGACTCTTTGTAGTGATGAATACGTGGTCCTTGCTGAGTAATCAGATCGAAAAGCCCTTGTACCGCACGCTCATTTCCAGGAATTACCGAAGATGAGAAGATAATCGTGTCATCTGACTTCAAAGTTGTCTCGCGAGATTCACCCGTCACAATACGCATAAGTGCAGCATAACGCTCACCCTGGGCTCCAGTACAACAGATTGTCACCTGATCATCAGGAAGTTTCGCTGCGTCTTGCATCGAGATGATCGTTCCTGGCTGAGGACGAACATATCCGAGCTTGATTGCGATATCCACATAGTTATTCATGGAACGACCAAGAAGGACGACTTTACGATTGTACTTTTCTGCCGTAGAAATGATGAGCATCACACGGTCAATAATCGATGAAAATGTCGCGGTGATCACACGTCCAGAAGCCTTGGAAAAAATCTCCTCCATAGAACCAACAACCGCTGACTCAGAAATAGAAGAACCGAGAAGATGTGCATTCGTCGAATCAGAAAAAAGTCCACGAACTCCACGTTCTCCGAGCTGTTCGAGGTATTCATAGTTCGTCGAAGGACGATTTGGAAGTGGAGATTTATCGAATTTCCAGTCCCCCGTATGAACAAATCTTCCCACCGGAGTTTCGATCACGAGTCCAACAGAATCTGGGATTGAGTGATCTACTACAAAAGGTGTCACTTGAAAATATTTCCCGATCTGGATCGGTTCATAACGACGATATTCACGAAGATTTGGAAGCACGGCTTGCATATCACCCTGCTTGAGCTTAATAAGTTCATATGCCATCGCGGTACTATAGATCGGTGTGGAACGTCCAAGTTGTTCCATCATATAGAAGACTCCTCCTATGTGATCGATATGTCCATGAGTGATACAAACTCCAACTACTTTTTTTCCACGACAGTAAGTAATATCTGGAATGGAAGCATTGATACCAAACTGATATTGATCAGGAAATTGGATTCCCATATCGATGATAATCATCTCATCTTCGTATTCGAATCCCATGCAGTTCAAGCCCACTTGTTCCATACCACCGAATGGGATCACACGAAGTGTCTCTTTCGTAAGTGGTTTCACTCGTTCTTCAGGATTTCATAGAAATTTTTTCAGAGCCTGAACCGGAGTAAAAAATGGATAAGATCGTTTTGGTTTAAAAGAATCTTCGAAAAGAAATGAATCTCCAGGACGAAGATTGTTTTGGATTTTTCGACCAGAGTCAAAAAAACCACGAGGTGCTGTTTTTGGACGATCCGATGGACCATCCGTATTACTTTGAAAGCGTTTATTGCGCATAATAGAAGGGATAAAATATAAAATATGATGTACTTATGTTCTATAAGTTTTTCATCTGAAGGGAAACTCCCGAGTGGGAATTTCTGATTCAAAAGAAAAACGGAGGAAAAAATTATCTTTCGAGAATTACAGGCATAACCACGGGAGTACGTCCTGTGAGGAGAAAGCAGTATTTTGTAATCTCACGACGAAGTGTATGCACAAGTTCTGCACGTTCGAGACGGGGATTTTTGATAATCTCATCTTCATAGACTTTTCGGATTCATGAGAGGATCGACTTATGCACTCCCATCATCTCATAAGAGTGTACGAATCCGCGAGAATCGATAAAAATATGACCAAGGATACTTCTTGTCGATCGATCTTCTTCGAGTACAAAAGTCAAAACTCCATTCTGTGCAAGTTCTGTACGATCTTTCAGTGCATATCCAGCAACGACTCCAACTGATTTTTTATCTATATAAAAAGTATCGAATGTAAATTTTAAGTGGTGCTTTGAGATTATATTGCCTGTCATTTCAAGGATTTCTCCAGAAAGAAAAGTGGTATCAAGAGATGAAAAATGGAATGCTGAAAGATCTTTAGTAAGGAGAGGTGCAGTTCCTGATTCTATAGCAGTAGTATCGATAGATGAACAAGCCAATATAAAACTATTATTCCCATTTTTTATTTGCAATCCATCACTCGTATTTTTCAAAGTAAACTCCCCTACTTTTCTCTCATCGGAATCAACGGTAAAGGTCTCAAAAAATCTACACTTTTCTAGAAAATCTATGTCAGTTATACTTTCACGAATATTCGCAATAATATCACGAGGTCAGTAAACATGAGGAAATCAGAGTGCTTCGAGCATCATCTGAAATGATTGTATTTCAGAAACGGGAGCTATGAGGATCCATCCAGCAAGACGATCTTTTTCATTCGAAACGAGGCGCATATCTGGAAAAGTAGTGTAGGAAATGCCGGCATTTTGCATCTGTGAAAAACCAGTACCAAAAAGAAGTGTACTTTCCCCATTTCTCACAAGGAACATAGGATCAAGCACATCCACTGGAGAAAAAGAGATAATTCGCAATACATCTCACTCAGAGGCAGGAAGAAATGAAGACTTCATCGAATCGATCAAACGTATCAAGCTCGGTTTCAAAACGACAGGAGTATGTGTCACTAGGGGACGCTCTTTTCTGATCGGTAAAGCATGTTCTTTTTGAAAAGTAGAATTCTCTGATCGCACTCATCGAGCAGGAAGAATATCCCGAGTCGATCATACAAAATCAGATTTTTCTTTTGAAGAAGAAATTTTTTGAGACGCGTCTGAAGAACCAAAGGTGATATCGTGTGAATCACCAAAAATACTACTCATAAATATTATGATATAAAAATAAAGAAAAAGACGAAAAACGAGAAATATGGAAAACTTCGTTTGATCGACATATTTTTATAAAGAGCTTTCTCTGTACAAAAATATAGAAACCAAATTCGGAAAATATGAGGAACGGTTGATAATATGAGTCTCGTATATATTCCTTAAACTTGGACAGAGTATATCTATTATGAAAGAGAATACAAATATTTATTTACAAAAATCGGGAGCTTCGTCGTATCCCAGAAATATTTTGGAACATCGGCACTTCCAAAATCAGTTCCAGTAAATTCTCCATGAACGAAGACATATTTCTGTAAAAAAAGATATTTTTGACGGAGACTATCGTTCCGCATGGCACGATCGACAAACTCATCGTTATGAAAAATATAAAATCCGAAAGATTCAGCAAAATCTTCATACCGATTCGATGCTGCGTATCCAGAAATAAAATTCTGAGATGTTTCCCCTGGTTTTTTTATAGTCACATCCTGCCAACTGATATCATAAAAAGAAAAGGAGCGATCGAATCCAGTGACATCGGGAGTGAGTTTATAGATATCGACAACATGTCAAAACTCATGAAATAAAAGCTGGAGAAATTCTCATTGATTTTTTATTGATGTAGAAAGCGTAATCGTTTTTCACTGTGTTTTTCCTCGTGGTTCTTTCTGATTTTTATCCAAAATAATCCGTACAAATGGTAAAGAAAAATCAAAATCTGGTTTTGCAAGGAGCATTTCTATACGATGTTTCTGGGCGTCCATGTCAGAAGTCACTCAAACAGACTGAACGATAATTCCATTGGTCGCAAAAAGAGACGATGGAATCGTCATCAAAAAAAGGAATAGAGAAATACAAAAACGAAAAAGAGAAATCATGCTACTTTTCAAGAGAATAAAGAAAATTCAGAATGATATCTATAAATCCAAATGCACCCATCAAAAGAATCAAGCCGATCAAGGCGTATATTCCAGTATTTTTTGCTTTTTTCAAAGACTCATCTTCCCCGAAAGATTTTGTATACTGTATACCCGCCCACACGATCGCACCAACCGCCAAAAGTGCTCAAAAGGCAATGGCGCGTTGAGCAATACTTTTTACCTTTTCTTTCACGTCCGTCGTTGTTCAGGCAATATCAGATTGTGCCTCTACAGCAATACCATTGGTTGAACCATTCACACTTTGTGAACAACCAGCCAAAAAACTTGCTACCGATGTACCAGAACTTGAAACGTCACAATCAGCATATGTAAGTGCTGAAAAAGGCAGAAGTAAAATACTCGAAAATGAAAGGAGAAAGAAAAATTTTGCGATCATAAAAAAAATGGAAAATTAAAACTGAAGCTGGAGAATCAGTGCAACAACAGCATAGGAAAGAGCAATAGTAATCATGCCAACCGCAGAATATGTAACTCATTTCCATGCTTTTTTCATTTTTGTTTCATCTCCATCAGCAGTTAAAAGCTGAAATGCAAGATAGAGAAATGTTCCAACCAATACCAGTGGAAGTGCAACTTTCAACAGAACTTCTTCGAGAAAACTCAAAGTAGAAATGAGATCCCAACCATTTCCTCAGGCATTGGTAAAAAGACTTCATTCAGGAGTTTGATCGTGAAAACCGATATCACCCCGTCCGATAGCAAAGGTAAAATGAGTAGAGAGAAGCAGAAGAGAAGTATAAATGAATCGCAGAAAACGCATAAAAATGAAGATTAAATCTGTATAAAACTTACCACCTTCACAATACCATAAGCAAGACCCGCAAGAAGGACTCATATAATAGAATAAGTAATCATAATCTTCGCTTTTTTTACTTTTTCATCATCACCAGCAGCAAGAATCATCTGGATTCCAGCCCACGTCATGCCAATGACTCACAAAATCGAAGCAATTCCTATACCATAGCTAATAATTTTTGCAATCACCGTCGAAGAATCCCCAATAGAAATAAGAATTCCCGAAGGTGAAGCAATCTCAGCAACTGCATATGTATTTCTCAAAAAGAGAGAAAATACAAGGACGATGGAAAAAAGTTTTTGAAACATAAAGAAAAAAGAATAAAAACTGGAGATATAAATATGAGTTAAGTAAGGAGGTATCGTACAAGATTGACGATCGTATAGGCAAGAAAAGCGACAATTATCGCGATAAGATTCCACTTGATAATCGTTTTTGCTTTGCTCGCTTTTTCACTATCTCCACTTGATAGAATATAATAATAACCAGCAATAATGAGAGAAATCCCAGCAATCAAGGGAACTAAAAAGAGAAGAATATTCGTAATCTGTTCAAGGGGATAATTCAAAGAACCCATTCCTGAAGTAGTCGTCGCACTACTGTGAGAAGCGGAAAGGGGATCAATATTACCAAGGTCTATGCGGTAGTTTGAATTCGTTATATCCTGATCGGAACTGGTTGTATCAGCAAAAACTCCTCATATGAATGAAGAAATACTGAGAAATAAGAAAGTTATGAGAATTTTTTGGAACAAACGGAACATAAAAAAATGTTTAGAATATCAAAGATTTTTCACTCTCTACTTTCTTCACTATACTATATTCATCAAAAAAATCCAAAAATTTGCAAAAAGAACATTTTTATATACTATGCGCTGGATTTTATAGGTTTTTTTCATCTTCTTTTCAGGTAAAAAAAGACATATTTTTTATACTTTCATACACTTTTTTATGCATATCGCACTTCTTCTTCTCGCTCTTATTATCATCATAGTAGTGATGATCCAATCAAAATGAACTGGACTTGCGATCGTTCCAGGAACTGGAGATTTTGGTAAATTTGAACGTCGTGGACCAGAAAAAATCCTCCACAATCTTACCATTGCGATCGTAGTTGTTTTTATCGTTGGGGCGATGATTTCATATTTCATATCATAAATACAAAATATACTCTATTTGTATCTTTTTTCTTGAAGGATTTTTCTTCTCGATATAACACCATCCACCCATGGATTTCAGTAAATTTCGTCCTCTGGCTCTTCGAGCTGCGACTATTCTCGGTGTTCTCTTATTTCTCCATCTGATCGGAGTATATATATATGAATGAGGAGTAAATATATGAGTGCCGGGTTGAAGTACCAACATAGGAATGATCGGCGAGGCTCCAGTAGTTCCCAATCCACTTGATTATGGAAAAAATAGACAAATCGACCTGATGTTGAAATTTTTATTTCGGGGATTGATCCACTACGATGTATCTACGGCAACTTATAGTGGAGATATCGCCAATTGTGACATCAGTGATCTTTCGAAAGTAACCTGTACAATCAAAGAAAAACAACTGTGGTCAGACGGAACAGAAATACAAGCAGATGATATTATCGCGACCTATCAAGCTTTTCGAAATAACTCCAGCAATGACAAAGTGAAAGCTTTTCTCGGAAATGTTTCGGTCATCGCAACCGATCCAAAAACAATACAATTTTCTGCAAAGGAGAAAAACTCACTCATGCTCGATATTCTTTCGTACCCAATTGTTCGTTCTGATATGCTCGAAAGAATCCGTACCAATCGTCTTTCTGCGGATGGGTATCTTACTTCTGGATCATATGTATTTACGGAAAATATAAAAAATGAACAATTTGGTTTTGATCGAATAACGATCAAAAGAAATACGAATAATCCTGGTGAAAGCTGGCTCGATAAATATAATTTCTTGTTTTTTCCTGACATAAATAGTCTCGAACGTGGAAGTGAAAATCTCAATATCATGGTTCCCTCTCCAAAAAAAGAAAAAGTTCAACTCAGTCCAAGATTTGCACCTTATACCTACACAATGCAAGAGTATATAGGACTCTTTGCAAACACTGATACGATCGAAACATCCATCAGACAACACTTGATGCTCCAGATAGCAGATAGTCTTTCGGGCATAACGGTCGACTGAGAAAAGCCGGTGAGCAATATTTTGAATGCAAGTGGGAAAACTACACCCGTCGTACTTCAAAAAAGTCTTGCTGATATACTCAGTGAAAAAGGATATGCAAAAATAGATACAAAAGTCAGTGCGCTCGAACAACAAACGGGCATGCTTACTGGGTCAAGTGTCGACTATGGTGATAATACCTGGGTAGATACTCCATCGAAAAAGAAAATATTTTTCAGTCAAATAGCCGAATGAGCTTTCAATATATCTGGAAAAGTACCCACTGGAACGACCGCCGTGAGTGTAAATGACTATACTTTAAAAGAGTTTTCTGTTGGCAGTCCTCGATTTAGTTATGCGGTAAATCTGAATGATGGAACTCTCAAGGAATGAAAAAATACATATACCGTTATTTTTACTACTGGTACTGGAACAAAAATAACGGGAGATGTCCTCGATATCTATTATTCCAAGGATCCAACAGCACTGGAAAAAATGCAATCAGAAGTGAATACAGGATTTTTAGCTACCCTCAATACCCCAGAACTCGTCAATGGACGTCTGGCAAAAATAGAACTTCAAAAAGCAGAGATTCTCAAACTCGATCAACGTTATTATTATAACGAAAAACTCGAACCCTACACGCTCCACATTACCTATATAAATGAGCCTGCATCTCTCGAAAAATATGCAACGACCATCAGCAATGCACTCACCAATATGGGAATCAAGAGTGAACTCACTCAAAAAGATAACCAGGGTCTGGCAGATATGCTCAAAAAATGAGAAAAAAACTATGACTTTATCGTCGTTGGATTTGAGGCAAGTGGTCGGATTTCGCGAATATGACAAGTATTTTTATCAACCGAAGCAAAAACAGGGATCAACTTTTCGAAAATAGAAAGTAAATCACTCGATGCACTGTTTGCCAGTCTCCGCATTGCAAATACAACGGAAGTAGTACAAGGTATCGTTAGAAAAATACAAGACTATATAGATTCTGAAGCATTTTTTATACCGATTTCGAGTCCACTTCACACACTCTACATCGATAAAAATCTCAAAGGTGTCAAAAAAATAGATACATTTCAAGATATTACCACCCTCTACAACGTGATAAAAACAGCAAGTATAAAGCAAAATTATAACATAGACTGGAAGAAAAAAAGTATATCTGGATTTTTTTACTGGCTTTGACAGAAATCCCTTCTTAAATAATTAATGCTTCATGGATCAGACAGATCACACCCCTACAAACACTCATAAAAATCATGCGGAACATGATATCTGAGAACAACATCATGAAAAATGAGAGAAACTTCTCCATCACGATAAAAAAGAAGAAGATCATACTTCTCCTCATGCATCGATTGCTCTGAATGCATGGGAAATAGTGACAAACTTTCCATCACTCAAGAAACTCAACTTTTTTCCCTCGCTTATAGCCATGCTTTGGCTTTTAGTCATCATCATATATCAAGTTACGTTTACGTATATCATCATTTTTCATAAGAAGGATGTTTTTATGGAATCTGTTTTAAAAATGATTCATACGGACTATTTTGGAAATATGATTATTTTTTTGGTTACTATTTTTCTCCTCTATTTATTTATAACACCACTTACAGAAGGTGGTATCATCGAGATGATACATTCTTATAGAAAAAGTAATGGCGAGAAACCTCATAGAACTTTCCAGTGAATTTTCGACGGATTTCGACACTTTCTTCCCCTTATGGAAGCACATAATGTGATCGCTATTTTTCGGCCACTGACGATCATCACTTCATATATCATGCTTCTCAGGCTCTTTGGACAAGAGTATTTGGTACCGATTTCATACTGTATGCTTACCTATCTCACTTTTGCATTCTTTATGAATATGTGTTTTGCTTACACAAAATTCTTTATCATTTTCGAACATAAAGCTGTTATTCCAGCATTTTCAGCATCAACGAATATGGCGATGAGACATATTTCTATAACTATGCGACTCTACTCGACGATGATTCTCCTTTATCTTCGTACGATTTTTGTAGCACTTCTTTTTCTCGGAATTCCTTTCGTTGTTTCTGGAATCATTACATTTTTTAGTACTTTGTGAGTGCAGGTCTTTCTCCTTTCAGTTTTCGGGATCATCACTTCTGCACTTTTTATCATCATCGTTCATCTCAACTCAACTTTAGAAATTTTTATAGAAGCGACTTGGTATGAAGCATACCAACTATGCAAGATGGAAGATGATGAAGAGAACGATCATGATGATGATCACAACGACCATGATAATCACTGACATCACTAGAACATGAACTCTCAAGAACTCATCATCGCATACTCTAAAAATCCTTCAAATAAAATAATTTTAGAAAATGCAAGTATTCGCTATAAGGAAACTAACCGCATATGTGCTGATATAGTTGAAGTCTTTTTGGTTCTCAAAGAAGACACTCTCGTCGAATTTTGATTCGATGGATATATGTCGATCATAGCCACCTCATGCACTTCGATCACCTGAGAAATACTTATTTGATGGAAAATAGATGAGATATTGAAACTGAATGAGGCATTTATACATGAAAATATCGGAGATGATATATCACCTCGTCGAAGATTTGCTTCACTTCTATGACTTCTAGCTATCAAAAATGCAATCCATGAATGGAGAAAAGATGGGATAAAAGAAGACTTCAGTGATATAGTCATTTAAAATAACATAGTATAAAAATCTCCAAGAATGAGAATATCTTGGGGATTTTTATATATTATATCTTCTTTAATTCATTCACAAAGGTATCTATATCTTCCTTCGTATTATAGAGAGAAAGACTCATGCGAAGTGAACCTTTTATTCCTAAGTAAAGATGTAGAGGTTCAGTACAATGATGACCAGAACGAACACATATGCCTGCATCTGCGAGTATTTCAGATACATCATTTGGATGATGCTTTTCAAAAACAAAAGAAAATACACCCAAACGATGATCTTCACTCGTTGAACCAAGCAATCGAATCGATGAAGGAAGTTCTTTAAATTTTTCAAGTGCGTACTCAACCAGTTCTCTTTCATAAGATTCCAAAGTTGTATAACCTCATATAGAGTCGATATAATCCATGGCCGCGAGCAAAGAAACGGCTCAAACGATATGTGGAGTTCCTGGTTCATGACGAAATGGAAGTCCAGCTGGTTGATATCATGAAGTAGTCACAGAATTGATAGCTCCACCACCACAAAAAGCAGGTTTCATTTTTTTGAGGATTTCTTTTGTACCATAAAAAAAACCGATTCCCGTGTCTGACATAGCTTTATGTCCAGTAGCGATAAAAAAATCTATTCCATATTTCTGAACATTGGTTGCCATATGGGGAAATCTTTGAGAAGCATCGAGGATAAAAATCCCTTCTTTTTTACTTTTAAATGAAGTTTTTTCTATGATTTTCGATACTCTTTCGAGATCGAGAACTTCTCATGTTACATTCGAGGCACCTGTTAAGGAAAGGATTTTTGCTTTTGGAAGTTTTCTTTCCAAATCTTCATAATCAATCGTTCCATCAGGATGAATCGCCACCCAATCAATTTTGATATCATTTTCTTCTGCGATAATCTGCCAAGGAACGATATTTGCATGGTGTTCTAAAAGTGAAAGCAAAATAGTATCACCTTTCTGAATTATGTCAGATTTTACGAGTCCATGAGCAATAAGATTGAATGCATAGGTTGCATTGTAAGTAAAAACAATCTCGGCATCTGAATCAGCAAAAATCTTTCGAGCAATGGCTTTTTTTGCAGCAATATACAGTAAAGAACTTTCCATAGAAAGGTCATATGCTCATCGATGAATATTTGCATAACTCGTCGAAAAATACTCAGAAATGGCATCGATCACCATTTTTGGTTTTTGTGCGCTCGATGCAGAATCAAGAAAAACAAGATTCTTATGGGTGGAGAATATAGGAAAATCCTGACGAAACATAGAAAAAAAGAAAAAAGAATCTTCGAATTACCACCAAGTATTTTTAGGGTTTGTACTCCCTGAAGCGCTTTCCATGGAACTTATTTGACTCAGATATGAATCTGATTCTTTCACGATATCAGGCCACTCGGAAAGTCAGGCGAGTTTCTGAAAGAGAGTTTTTGCAGTCGTTACATCTCATGAATCAAGCAACAAAATTGCTTTTTCCAGTTGATAATTTGGATTCTGATTTTGGATTTCTTCACTCGTATTTTGTATGATCGCCATAGCATCATCACGATCACCTGTAAGTCGTAAAATCTGGATGTAGAGAGGCTGTATGATCGGGGAATCTCGGAATTTACGAAGTCATTGGATCGCCCAACTTTCTGCTTTTTCGTTTTCTCCTTGTTCAAGAGCAAAAGAAATTCCAACAGCGAAATCATCGGGAGTGATCGCCTCATCTTGCAAAAGATAAGCAAAAACTTTCATAGCTCATGCAGTATCACCAAGAAGAGAATAGTTATATACCAATCGTCGTTCGAGATCTATTTTTGGTTGATACCCAGAAATAATCGCATTATTGAGATAAAGATTCGACGAGCTATAATCACTCAGGTGTGCAGCGATCTCGCCCATACGCATTATGGATTGGAGATCATTTGGATTTTTTTCTAAATATTGAAGGATCAGTTTTTTAGATTCTGTGTATTCTCCGAGTTCATAGAGAGAAAATCATTCGATCTTGATAACTTCGGTATAATCAGGACGATTTTGGAGGATTTCTTGAGCAATTTTAGTACTAGCGCGATACATTCACTGTTCATAGAACTTTGCAGCTACGAGCAGATTTCGATATTGAAAATCATCAGAGATTTTTGTTGCATTCTCGATCTGGTTTTTGAGATCCAAAATCTCAGAATTGCTTCCAGAAGAAGACTGGATGGAAACGATACAATTATGAATACCGGTATAACAAGCATCGACCACATCATAATATGGAGTCAGATTCGTTGAAGGAAGTTTTGCGAGTTCACCAAGTCGATCATATCTATTTCCATCGAAAAAGAGCGCATGATAGAGTTCATCTTGTTCAGAAGAAGAAAGCTCAGAAAGAGGAACTTGGACATATTCACTATATGCTTTCGACCAATTTTTTAACAGAAAATAAACATGCGCGATTTTCTTTCGAACCACTTGGTCATCTGGGATTTTTTCTTGGATAGAAAGATAATACGAAAGTGCTTCTTCTGGAGCATTTTGAAGCGAATAAAAATCTCCTTTGCGAATTCATGCAATATAGGATTTTCTTTTCTTAGCGAGATCAAGACGGATATCAGGATCAAGTGTTGTCTGATAGGCTCATGTTTGATTCTGATTTTCGGAAATCGTGTGTTTTGGAAATTCTCAAAAAGAACAAGAACTCAAAAAAATCGTGAAGATGCAGAGAGATAAGATGAAACGCATAGACGTTACTATAGTGAAAATATAGAAAAATCCAAAGTCTTTTTGACAGAAAAATAAGAAAAAATATTGGCAAGAAAGCGCTTTCTTATATACTCTGAAACATTCAAATCCTCATCCATAATTCTCTTTTTCATGTTTTCTCTGAAAGATTACAACTATATACTTCCCGAGGAACTTATTGCTCAGGAAGCGATCCATCCACATCACTATGCCCGTATCATAGTCGTCGATCGACAAACAGGTCTCATAGAAACACAAAGCATTTTTTGGAATCTTGATGCACTTATACCGAGAGATCGTGTTCTCTTTTTGAATAATTCACGAGTACTTCCAGCTCGAATTCCTCTGAAAAATGTAAAAATCACTCGGGAAGATGGAAGTGAGTGAATCATAAAAAATGGTGAGATACTCTTTTGTAAACTTCTTTCTTCTGGTTTATTTGAAGGCTTGGTACGACCTGGAGCGAAGTTTCGCAAAAATACAAAAATCCACTTTTCAGAGTGAAATCTCCAAGTGATCGACATGTCTGACACAGGTCGCATACTGTGAGCTGATAGCATTTCTATTTTTGAAATCATGAAAAAATACGGAGAACTTCCTCTCCCTCCTTATATAAAATATACAAAAGAAAAAGAACAAGATTATCAGACAAGTTTCGCAAAAAAAGAATGATCCGTCGCGGCCCCAACAGCTTCACTTCACTTCACTCAGAAACTCCTCGCTAAACTTCCACAAGAAAAAAAATATGTGACACTCCATGTTGGACTCGGTACTTTTAAGTGAATCGATACTGATGATATCCGAGACTATCATATCCACTGAGAACTTATAGAAGTAAGTAAAGATATTTTTTGAGATATTTTTAAACTGAAACAAGAAAGTAAAAAAATACTCGCGATCGGTACGACCGTATGTAGAACACTCGAATCCCTTCCACATCTTTGGAAATCACTCTCAAACACACAAAAAAATATTTTCTCAGAGAATGTACAAGATTTCTGGAACCAGATAGCGGAAACTATAAATCAAGAAAAACCATGTATTTCAGATGTTTCCCTTCTAGGAGATTCATTTTTCTTCGAAAGTTCGATCTATATATATCCAGGCATCGATTTTCGTATCGTAGATGACTTGATAACCAACTTTCATTTACCGAAATCTTCACTTCTCGTCCTCGTCAGTGCCTTTCTCGGGAAAAAAGAAACGGAAAAACTCTATGAAAAAGCTATCCAGGAAAAATACCGATTTTTTAGCTTTGGGGATGGAGTATATATAAAAAGCTAAAAATATTTTGACAAAAAGAGCTCTGTTCATATACTTCCGTGTGTCCGAAGAAACCACGCATCTGGAGGGATGGCAGAGTGGTTGAATGCAGCAGTCTTGAAAACTGCCGTGCCGCAAGGTACCCAGAGTTCGAATCTCTGTCCCTCCGCCATAAGATTTCTAAAAAACTCCCATACGGGAGTTTTTTAAAATACTAACTAAAATATATTAAAAACCTCTATAGTTACATATAGAGGTTTTTAATTGATTAATTACGAATAATGTATCCTGAACCAGCACCCTTTGTTGCACCACTTGCTGC
>CANBWW010000017.1 GCA_947373235.1 Candidatus Altimarinota bacterium
CACTTCAAACTTGTTGAACTTCATCAGATTTCTCTCTACGACGTCCTGGATATCTTCGATCGATGGAGTTCGGTTGATAAAAATATCTCCATAAACGTGATCGAGATCCTTGATGATAAAGTCAGTCACCACGGTGATAAAGGTACGATCTGGTTCACCACAGGAAACACAAGCGGACTCGATTGCTCATTCGATGCGAGCTCGGTCAAAATCAACCAATTCATCATTTCTCTTTCTGATACGTAGGACTGCCATATACAAATTCAGGATTAAAGATTAGAGGGAAAATCTGAAACAAGGAAGTATTTGCGGGCTTGAGGTATGGATTTGTATTTGCGGGCAAAGACGAAAGCGATATACTTATCGAGATTTTTCTGAGTTCCGGAAGAATATGGAAGAAATCTCTCTTTAAATCGAGTTAAAGACACAAGATATTGTGGGTATGTTTGTACTCTTTCCACTACCTGTTGTCAAAACTTTTTTGAAAATTGCACACCTTTTGTATTCAGAGTCTTCTTTTTCCTTTTTGTTGACGTTATATAAACTTATGTCGTTCACGGAATCTTCACATTTACATGCAAAAAATCGCGGAAAAACGGTGATGTGTTTTGGGACTTTTGATATATTTCACCCGGGAC
Organism: Candidatus Altimarinota bacterium; assembly: GCA_947373235.1. Lineage (GTDB taxonomy): Bacteria > Patescibacteriota > Gracilibacteria > BD1-5 > UBA2023 > CANBWW01. The sequence goes on from CANBWW010000017.1 coordinate 639, forward strand.
ATATTCACTATCTTTCTGAAGCTCAGAAATATGGAAAGAAACTCGTCGTCGTGATCGCACGTGATCACCGAGTGCAGCTGATAAAGTGAGCCCATCCGCATGATGATGAACATATTCGTCGGGAAAATGTAAAACAAGCATTTTCTGATGCTACTGTGATCCTTGGAGATGAGAATGATATATTTGCACCGATCTATAAGTATGCTCCAGATGTGCTTGCATTTGGCTATGATCAGTTTGTTCCTCAAGATATGATCATGGAAAAATTCCCTGATATTTCTCTCGTTCGCATCGATGGATTTGAAACAGAAAAATGGAAGAGTAGTTTCCTGAAAAAAGACAAAAATAAATCTCTCTAAATCTTATGCTCTTATTTCTCTCATATCTCCTTTGTTTGAATATTTGTTCATATCTTTTGATGTGGATCGACAAAGTGAAAGCGATTTATCATTTTTGGAGAATATCAGAAAAAACCCTCTGGATTTTTTCGATCCTTGGAGGGTGTTTTGGTGTATGGCTTGGTATGCAAAAACCGATTTATCACAAAGCTGGAAAAAGGAATTTTCGAATCTGGATGCCAATCATATGTTTCTCCTGGTTTCTGATTTTGATTTTTCTATCTTTTTAAGAGGTCTCAAAGCGGATCATTTCCGCCTATTCCGTCCATATATTGTTTCTGGATATCAAAATTCGTCAGACGATAGACGAGACCGATCCATCTTGCAAAAAGCACTTTCGCACTGTCATTCCAATTATTTTCCAGTTTCCCGATTTTTATAAGTTCCTCGTTTGATATTTTTTGAAACGGATCGATATTTCTGAGTTCATCGGTTATGTATGAGTGTGGTTCGTGAATTTCTCATGCTTTTTTATCTCGGAGATATTCCCTTGCGAGTGACGCGGTTTCATATTCTGGATGTCACTGAAACATGACGTATCGAAAATCTCGACTTACAGCTAATCCTACTCATGCAGACTCGCTTTCGAGGAGGATATCGTATCAGTATTTCTCAAATATCTCTTTTGGAATATCGTTCCATCTTGAGTGAGGCATGAGGATTATACTATTCATATCTTCAGTGAGCGGATGCGTTGGATTCTTTGAAATATGAGGATAGACTCACCACGTTTTTTGTTCTCATAAAATCCTCTCTATATCGTGACGAGACTTCATGGCAATATGACTCGCAAAGCAAGACGTGAGTATGGAAACGACATTTTGTTCTCACCACTGCATGAAGTCTCTGATCTCAGCATATGCAGAAAAATCTTCTATTTTCCCATTTGGAAAGTTTCCACCAGTGAAAATAATTCCGTCAAGTCATTCTCACTTTGCTTTTTCTATATTTGTATAATAACGATCTATATATTCTTGTGTTTTCTCTTTTCTCTGAATATTTTGTGGAGTAAGAAGAATCGGTTCAATCTGTAGAACTGATTCGGCACTGATGAGTTTCAGAAATTGTTTTTCCGTTGCTTCGAATGCTGCATCGGGCATACTATTTATCAGTCAGATTCTGATCGGACGGATTTCTGAACTATTTGCAACTTTTCTCGAAAGTGCGAGGTGTCATATCTCTTGTATACTCGGGGCGGAATCTGCATCATATATGAGTGGCATAAAATAAAAATTGAAGAATTATATTTTTATGAAAACTATAAAAAATTCTGAACGTATTTGGAAGGATCTGGATCGCGTATTGGCATGAGATAGATATGATTATTCTTTGAATATGAGCGAAGAAATTCTTGGACTGATCGTGATATTTCTATTTGTTGAGTTTTTGAAAGTGAGAAATTTTCAGAAAATCGAACTCGATTTGTATTTTCCCAGTATTTTTTTGATGATTCAGTTTCGACTGGTGTAAATCCAGAATATATTTCTATACTTTCACCGTTTTCAGTATTTCTTATACGATCCTGCCATTCCAAAGTTGTTTCTATGTCAAAAAATGGTTGTGTCCAGAATCCACTTGATCCTGCTGTGATTTTATCCATGAGAGTTCTTATCTCTGCTTTTTCATCTGGATTTCTATACTGATCCAAGGCTGTATATATCGTGATATGTTCGTATTTTTCTTTTATACTTTCTATAAGTTCGAGTGTATTTTTTGGAGTTATCAGAGAACCATCTCCACTTACGATGAGTATTTTTTCTGGTAGATTTTCATCCCAGATTTTTTCGAGACTTCTGAGATTTGCATGATTACAAGCTCGAATATGTGGAATTACAGAAAAGAAATTTCTGTGAGCGATTTTTATTGCATGTTTGATTTCATACATCGGTCTTTTTGGATTTTGTATATCGGGAATATTGATCCCGTCTATCGGAAGATTTTCTATAGATTCGAGATGAGTGTGAAAAGAATTCACTGCGGGAACGAGTTCGACATATTTCTTCATACGGAAAAGATTATAATTCATCATCACTTGACCAACTGAGATAATCTTCTTCTTTCATGAGTAAGATGATTTTTTTATCGAGATCAGTCTTTTCTACCCAGATATTTTCTCAGTTTTCATAAGAAAGAACTGAATATTTTCCTTCACTTCCAAGAAGTCGAAAAAGTGTGATCCAAAGGATTATCTTAATTCACTTTTTTTCTATAACTTCCTTTATTTTTGGAGATTCGGATTTTAGAAGAGCCTCGAGTGTATATTCCCGCATATCGATTTGCACCGCATCTTCGTTTTTTATCAATGATGTTTTTGATGTGTTTTGAAAATCGATTTTTTCTTCTATCTCCTCTTCATTTCCTATCGATATTTTTACAAAATTTGTGTCGTTCGTTTCTGTGAGTCGAAAAATAATTGCTGTACGAATAGAAATTTTTTCAAAATCTACTTCTGCTGGACGAAGGATTTGGAGAGATTTTTTTGTCAGATCTATCAATTTCAGGGACTTATTTGTAGTATTTTGTTCACTATCGTGAGAATGTGTAGTAATATGATTTGCCATAAACAGAAAAATAAAGAAATAAAAAATCCGCGAGTTCCCATAATCTCATGGGACATCTCGCGGAAGAAAAAGTATTTTATAAAAACTAGCTCTCCACGAGTGGGAACATCATCATGGAAGTTACGAATACATAGTTTTTCAGTTGAGGCATATTTTGAGCATATTTATTTTCTATAAAGTGTCAAACTATTCTAAATTACTTTATATTATAAAGTTGACTTCTTCATTCATTTTCATAATATTCTTGTATATAAGATAAAAATTATGCAAAAAACAATTATAGGATCAGAAAAATGACAGATGCACCATATGGTTGGTGATGGATTTCGTGTGACGAATCTCATTCCTTGATATGGACAAGAGATGAATAATCTGACGAGTCCATTTCTTATGCTCGACTACAATGCTCCATGGCAACTCGAACCACAAAAAAATGGTCATAGACCATGAGTGGGATTTCATCCACATAGAGGATTCGAGACGGTGACCATCGTGTATTCCTGAGAAGTCGAACATCGTGATACAGCTGGAAATGGCGGAACGATCGGTGCAGATGAAGTTCAGTGGATGACAGCAGGAAGTGGACTGCTTCATGAGGAATTTATGACTTCCGAATTCTCACGAACAGGTGGAATCCAACATGCTGTGCAACTCTGGGTAAATCTTCCAAAAGTACATAAAATGACGGAGCCACGGTATCAAGCACTCACTCGTGAAAGTATTCCAGAAGTGATTTTTGGAGGATGAACTGTCCGTGTAATTGCTGGAAATCTTAAACTCCAAAATCTTGATGGAATCTATGAAGAATCATCTGGAAATGCAGAAACTTTTTCTCCTGTGGAACTTTATGATCTGAGATTTACGAAACCTGGAAAAATAGATTTCCTCATCGAAGATGGATATACGACCATGCTCCTGGTAGTAGAATGAAGTATAGAAATGAAAGATCAGAGTTATAGGCATGGTGAACTTATCCATCTTTCTCGCTCTGGAAGTGAGATAAGTATGGAGTCATCTGGAAATGCAAAAGTTCTCGTTATGGCTGGAAAACCTATCGATGAAGCGATTGCTCACTATGGTCCTTTTGTCATGAATACCCATTCCGAGATCATGCAGGCATTCACCGATCTCAATGATGGAAAGATGTGAAAGATCCCAAAAAATACACTTTAATAGAATATATGACTCAAAAAATGCCTCTGCTTTTCATCTGACATGGAAGTCCGATGAACGCAATCGAGGAAAATACATATACACAGTCTTGGAGAGAAATCTGAAAAAAACTCCCAAAACCACGTGCGGTTTTGGTTTTTTCTGCTCACTGGATCACGGAGAATGAAACACGCATAGGAACTTGAAGTCATCCAAGTATGATCTATGATATGTATGGTTTTCCCTCTGATTTGTATAAGGTTTCATATCATGCACCTTGAAGTCCAGAAATATCAGATGAGATATATGAGAGCTTGACTCAGTCAGGGATCAATGTATTAAAAGATCCAAATCGAGGTTTCGATCATGGGATTTGGTCGACTTTGATCCATATTTTTCCAGAAGCAGATATTCCTGTAATTCCGATAAGTCTCGATTACTATGCTTCTCCAGAAAGCTTCATAAAGCTCTGAGATCTACTTGCGGAATTTCGCGAAAAATGAATTCTTATCGTTGGAAGTGGAAATATAGTCCATAATCTTCGCATGATTGATTTCTCTCATTCTCAGATATATCCTTGGGCATGAGAATTTGATAGACGAATCACAAGTGGTCTTAATGCATGAAAAAATACTCCTCTTTGGAATGAGATTCTCCAGTTCCAGTCATGGGGAAAAGTATCCGAACTTGCTCATCCAAGCTATGATCACCTTCTTCCTCTCTTTCCACTTATGGGTGTGAGTTCACATAATGATAGAGTAGAGTTTTTCACTGCTGATATCGATATGGGAAGTCTCTCTATGAGATCTGTGCTTTGGAACGAATAAATTATTATATCTTTTTCACGGGCGCAATTTCGATATTCATCTTCTTGATTCCTTTTCCAGAAAAAGCGATATCTGCGATCGCACTTGAAATCCCTACTATGGTTCCTATACCATATTGTGCGTGTTCGACACGGTTTCCGACAGCAAAATCGGAAGCCGTGTTTTTTATTTTTTGAACTTTCAGAGAACTGGTTTCATTTCCTGATTTTGCAGCAAAGGCACTTGAAAAAGTAGAAAATCCACTCATACTTCCACTTCCAAATATACTTTGTGCAGATCCACGATTGGTTTCTGTCTGTATATGCGCTTCTGGGATTTCTTTTACGAATCGACTTTTTGGATTGGCGCTATAGTTTCCAAATGTATATCGTTCGTGTGAACGAGAAATATAGAGTCGTTCTTTTGCACGAGTGATCGCTACATACATCAGTCGACGTTCTTCTTCGATTGCACTTGTATCCATAAGAGAACGTGAGTGAGGAAAGAGTCCTTCCTCCGCTCCAGCAATAAAAACTGTTGGATACTCGAGTCACTTCGCGAGGTGGATCGTCATAAGGGAGACGAATCCTTTCTCATCTTTTTCTCCATTTTCTCGGTCTTGATCCGTGATAAGTGCGATATCCTCGAGAAATGATGCAATATTTTCCGGATAGCTCATCCCATCATAGCGAGAGGCCATATTGATAAATTCCGTGAGATTATCCTTTTTTTCTTCAGCTTCATCTTCCGTATATTCTCAGCGAAGGTATTCTTCATAGTTCGTACGGTTGATGATTCCCTGCATGAGTGTGGCGATGGACTCAGTCTGAGAAATCTCTCTGAGAATCTTGTACGTCATCGCGAAACTCTGTATTCACTTCGCACCGATACCACCGAGGGAATCGAGAATCATTGGTTCCTCAGCGATCTGAGCGATATTCATATATTCTCTATCCATCACTTCGAGAAACATTTCGAGAGATTTTTCTCCTATTTTTCGTGAAGGAACATTGATAATTCGCTTCATTGCGATCATATCCAGAGGATTAAAAATCAGGCGAATATATGCGAGTATATCCTTTATTTCTTTTCGTTCATAGAACTTCATCCCACCAAATACCTTATAGGGGATATTTTTTCTGATGAGCGATTCTTCTATAAGCCTGGATTGTCCATTGGTTCGATAGAGGATAGCAAAATCAGAATGCGAAGTATTTTCCGCATCACGGATCGTATTCGCGATGAGTTCTGCTTCGTGTTTTTCATCGACTCCTTCGAGCATGACGATCTTTTCTCCGATTGGTTTCGAAGTAAAAAGTGTCTTCTCCATTTGATTGGTATTATTTTTTATCACGGCATTCGCCGCTTCGATGATCGTCCCCGTGGATCGGTAATTCTCTTCGAGATTGATAATCTTGGCGGTTGGGTAGTCTTTCTGAAAGGAGAGGATATTTTTGATATCCGCACCACGCCAGCTATAGATTCCCTGCCAGTCATCACCGACGACACACAGATTTTTGGTTTTACTTGCCAAAAGTCTGATCATCTCGTACTGAAGTGTATTGGTATCTTGGTACTCGTCGACCATAAAATACTGAAATCTATTATGAAAATATGCGAGCACTTCGGGAATATCGAGAACATTTCGAAAACAAAGAAGCAGATCATCGAAATCCAGAGCATTTTCTTTTTTGAGTTTTCCTGCATATGCCTTGTAGACTTCCAGAACTATGGATCCGAGATAGCTATCGACTCGTCCAGAATAATCAAGAGGAGAAAGTCACTCCCCTTTTGCACTCGAGATCATCCCGAAAATCGCACGTGGATTGAACTCCTTATCATCAATATTTTGGAGTTTCATAATTTCTTTGATCGTACGAAGACAGTCGTCAGAATCATAGATAACGAAATCTTTCCCATAGCCAATCTGATCGATAAACATTCGGAGAAAAAATGCAGAAACCGAGTGAAACGTTCCGATTATCGGCAGTCCAGGATGGCGAAATGGCTGATTTCCTATACTTTCTATTCCGAGTTTTTTAGCTATTCGTTCTCGCATTTCTCGGGCGGCCTTGTTCGTAAAGGTCACGCAGAAAATAGACCTTGGATCGATCGAAAGATCTTGGATCATATGCACGACTCGTTCGGTGATGGTATGTGTTTTTCCGGATCCAGCGCCAGCGTTTATAAGAAGTGGTCAGTTGATGGTATCGACGGCAATTTGTTGTTGTGGGTTGAGCATAATTTAATTCTTGATATTTTTGATTTCGATGGGTATACAATTTATGTTTTGAGTCTATGGATTCCTCTTTGAAGTCAAGCATATGTTTCATAAATCTCTCTTGCATTTCGTGCCTTTTCCCATATACTCCGCGTTAGTATTCATTTTTTCAACTTCCTTGGATCTCGTCAAACTTTTTGGCTCGCGTTCGCGAGTGAAACTTCTCGAAAAACTCGTTATCGAAGATACTGTAGGGCGCAGTAGTACGGGTTTTTTTATTCGTGAACTTTGCCGTGATACGGATGAACAGATCAATGCAGTAAGACGTGAACTGATGAACTTAGAAGCGCTGACTATTCTCAAATCCTACGAACAAAATAAGAAAAAATACTATGCGATGAATCGCAATTGTGTCATATATAACGAGATTCGTGAGATGTTTCTAAAGTCGTACAATGTTCTGAATCCTGTAAAAGAATTTTTCAAAGGTCGAAAAAATCTCGATCTTGTGACGATCTCTGAGACGATTCTCGATTTTCGAAATGAAACCACTAACAATATCGTTGATATATTTATCATTGGAGAGCTGGATAAGATCGAGTTCAATAACTTTCTCGAGAAATCATTTTTCGGAAAAAAAGTAAAATACGCGATCATGTCACTCGAAGATTTTACCAATCGTCTCGAATATAATGATAAACTCGTCCTCTCGATTCTCGGACAAAAAGGAAATTTTTTCCTTCGTGATCGTCTCGAAATAGAGTCTACCATCGAAAATAAGCTTCGAGCGGTAAAAATGTTTTCGAATTAACTTTATAAAAAATCCTCAGAATTTCTGAGGATTTTTTATTTAAAGTATTTGTTGAGAAATTCTCGAGATTTTTGGATATTTTCTACAATTTGCTGATCCGAAGATCCTGCTTCGAGATTTGCCGGTGCGATATCGAGTGAGAAAATCCCGTTATATCCAGATTCTTTCATGCGAATGAGAAGACTTTCGAGCGGCATAGAACCAACTCCTGGAAAGAGTCCATTTTTTTCTTCGTCTTTATCAGAAAGATAGACCATCGTGAGGGTATTTCCAAGAAGAGTGAATGTCTTCATAAGATCAACTCCACTTTCCGGTTCCACATTTTCTATGGAAAGCGCTGTATGTTCTGTGATTTTTTTGATCATTTCTGGACGAGCATTTCCGTATTCAGAAATCACAAAAAGCCAAGTTTTTGGTGGAGCATTTACGATATTGATCGTGATTTTTGGATATTTTTCCATCAACACTTTGAGTCATTCACCGAACCACTCTTTATCCCGGTCCATACGGTGTGGAGGATAGAAATTCACGATTGCAATTCCGAGTTTTTGTGCAAATTCGAGGATTTCTTCAGCATGCCTCTTGATGACTCGTCGACTTGGTGCAGTGATACTGACTATAGGCACTCCATGACGTTCCCTGATCATCTCGATATAAGTGCTATCCATCGTATCGAATTCGTCAAAATTTACCGAAAGATCGATCCCGTCACATCCCGCGAGTTTCGTGATCGCAAATATATGATCGAGTCCGTATCCAGCGAGCGAGCGAGTAGAAAGAAGAAACATTTTTAATAAGATTATAGATCAAAAATGAGATTGAGATGACTATATCACATAGTTTCAAAAACTCAAATTATTGCAAGAATTATTCTTTGTTCCTGACACTATCGATGCGATACTCGGTAAAACGTACTTTTTTATGATCGAGAATATATTTGATTGCAGCTTCGTTTTGTGTCAGTCTTGCATTTCCGCTTTTCAGTTCGAGAAAAATAATCTCTCGCAACCTTCCTTCAGTTAAGCCATCGAAAATAATATAATCACATCACTTTCCGACGAATAACATATCTTTCGGAGCATATGGAAAGTCTGGAAGTGCTGGGAGGACTTTCTCATAGAGTTCTCAGAGAATCTGATTTTTTGATCCTTTCACGGCTGTTTTTCGGATTTGTTTATGTTCAGTGTTGGCGACGATCCTCATAAGTGCCATACCGATGAGAAAACCAAGAAGGCAGCCAGCGATGAGTGTGGGAATATCCAAAATAGAAAAATAATCGAGTAAAGAAAATATCCCAAAGAGAGTAGAGAATATTGCTTTTCTCCGTTTTTTCCATAGTATCCAGCCAATCCTAAAAATCAAGAATTTCAAAATTCTGATTTCTTTTTTCCTCTAAAAAACTATTATTATGCTTTCTGTTCTTGCTTCTTCTGACACTTCCCTTCGCGATGCATTTGGAAAAATCCTTGCATTTGAACACGTGGAAGATACTCCTTTCGCGAGTGTTTTTAGAAAGGCAAATCGTATTTTTATTACTTTCAATACTCCTATTACTGATGATCATGTAAGCTGGATTGCATCGGAATTTCTTCCTGATCGCTTGTATCTTCCATTTGTTTCTTATGCGATCGATATGGTCCATGAAGTCGGTGATGTGGTTGTTCCAAATGTATTTTTTTCATATGATTCCCGTCTGAAGTCTGCTCAACTCGATGAGAACAATCGAGATAGTTTTATAGAAAATCCGAAATTCCTCACTTCTTTTCTCGAACAAAAGGATTACTACGTGGAGGATTTTGGACTCTCTCTCGGTGGAATCGTAGTGGACGATGCTCCGAAAGACCCATCCGAAGATCTCACACCAAAGATGATGCTCGCCTATGAAGGTGATATCTATGTAGAAGATGGTCTTTCACAGGCGATAGAAATCGTCGAAAAAGAAGAAATCCCGACGGTAATACTCTGTGGAATTATCAAGTGAAAAGATCATACAAAACATAAAAATGTAGATCCATATGAACTCGCAGTAAGAAATATCCTGACGACCTGTAAGCTTATAGAAGATGAGGAATAATTTCAGAATTTCTATAAGAATTGACTAATATTTTTATTACAGTAATATATGTAAAATAAATTTCTTTTGGAGAACAAAATGAAACTTATTTCTCGGGTTACTGACTCATTCGGAAATGTTATAATAAAAGAAGAATTTCCTCAATTCAATGAAGGAGTTATTTTTGTTCTCATTGATGATACTGAATTGGAAATAAATATTCAAAACTTGAATATTGGAGAGAATAAAGTTACGATCACAAATCAGAATCATTCTATTCGTGCCTTCTGGATCGTTGACTATATTCCCACAGTTCACTAAAGCACTGAAAAGTGCTTTTTATTTCCATAAGTATGCATTTTGTAAAATATCCATATACTTTTCTCATCCTTCCTTTTTGTATCATGCCAAAAATAAAAAACTCATCTTCTCCTCCCAGTATTTATAAACTCTTCGTACCATATAAATGACTGATCGTCTTATTGGTACTTCTCACACTCTGATGAAATGCTCTGAATCTCGCTATTCCTCAGATTATTTCTCACGCAGTCGATAATTATACAAAAAATCAATTTGTATTTTCTACAACCATTTGGATTTTTCTCGCGGTTTCTATTTTGATATTTATACTGATCTATCTTCAAAATATCGTTCAGGTATATCTCGCGGAAAAAGTAGCGAAAAATCTTCGATCAGAACTCATACAAAAAATTGCTATACAAAATTATGATTCTGTCCAAAAGCTCACTCCAGCAAAGCTTCTCACCTACCTGACATCCGATGTGGATGCGATCAAGAACTTTGTTTCACAAGTGATTTCTTCTCTGGTTTCATCGATTTTTCTTATCATTGGGGCGAGTATATTACTGCTCATGATTAACTGGAAATTGGCACTTTCAGTGATGATCGTACTTCCGCTCATCGGTGGGATGTTTGCCGTTGTCCTTTCTCGAGTGAGAAAGCTTTTTCGAAAAAATCAAGAAACGATCGACTGGCTCAATAAGATTATAAACGAGAGTATTTTTGGTTCTTCATTGATTCGCATACTGAATTCCCAATCATACGAATATACAAAATTTCTCGCAGCAAGTACTCGTTCACGTGATATCGGACTACAAATACTTTCCATGTTTGCGATGATGATGCCGAGTATTGCTTTCCTTTCGAATATGGCAATCCTGATTATTTTGGTTGTCGGATGACATTTTGTGATATTGGGAAGTATGAGTCTTGGAGATTTTACAGCATTTAATAACTATCTCGCGATTTTGATTTTTCCGATTATTCTTATCGGATTTATGAGCAATGTTATCGCACAGGCTCAAGCATCGTACACTCGTATTCTCGAGATACTGAGTTTACCAGCAAAAAAAGACTCAGGAACGATCAAAAAAACTCTCACTGGAAGTCTCGAAGTCGAGAATCTTTCCCTTCGGTTTTGAGAAAAAACAACACTGAAAAATATATCATTTTCGATCACACCAAAAACAAAAACAGCTATCATCGGTCCCACAGCAGCCTGAAAAACACAACTTCTTTATCTCCTTACTTGATTGACAGTTCCAAATATTGGAACCATAAAATATGACGATGTAAATCTGAGTGAACTCGAGAAACAATCTTTTCATGAGCAGGTCGGACTTGTATTCCAAGATAGCAATCTTTTTCATCTCACACTTCGTGAAAATATTGCATTTAGCAATACGGTGGATGATGCAAAACTCCAAAAAGCGATCGATACGGCGGAGCTTCATGATTTTATAGGATCACTTCCAGAAGGTCTAGATACCGTTGTTTCTGAGCGTGGAGCGAGTCTTTCTGGAGGACAAAAACAGCGTATTATGCTCGCACGAGTTCTCGCACTCGATCCAGAGATTTTATTTCTGGATGATTTTACCGCTCGACTCGATACCAATACGGAGTCAAAAATACTGGAAAATATCACGAAAAATTATCCAGAAATCACTCTGATTTCTGTCACACAAAAGATCGAACCGATCAAAGAATACGATCAGATAATTCTCCTCATGGAAGGAGAGATCCTCGCTATCGGCACACATGAACAACTGCTTCAGACTTCCCCAGAGTACAATCAGATCTATAATTCCCAATTTTCCCTCAACAACTATGAACTACCAACTGAGTAATACTGCTGAAAAAGGCAAAAAAGAACCGATTCTTCGCTCTCTACAGAAACTTGTTTCGCTCATGTCTGGTGAACGAAAAAATCTGATCATCACTGGAATTTCCGTGATTTTTAGTTCTGGTACGACCCTTCTTGCACCGATCATTATCGGAAGTACGATCGATCATGCGATCTCAAAATGAGATTATCAATTGATTCTTACAAATGCAGCTCTTCTTTTCCTGATTTATTGTATCGGTTGGATTGCGAGTTATATCCAAACAAAGACGATGGGCGGAGTTGGACGACGTACACTTTTTCTTCTTCGGAATCAGCTTTTTACGAAAATCCAGGAACTTCCGATCGCCTTTTTTAATCAAAATAAAACTGGAGATCTGATCTCACGGATTAATAATGATACTGATAAACTCAATCAATTTTTCGCTCAAGCATTTACCCAGTTTTTGAGCAATTTTTTTCTGATTGCAGGTTCGGGGATTTTTATCGTTTTTCTTTCTCCAGAGCTCTGATGAGCGGCACTTTTACCAGCACTGATTATCCTTTTGGCGACAGAAATGCTTTCTCCTTGGGTGCAGAGAAAAAACCTTGCGAGTCTCCAATCTACGGGAGGTATGAGCGGTGAGATTCAAGAAAGTCTTGCAAACTTTAAGGTTATCACTGCCTTTAATCGGATGGATTATTTCACTCAGAAATTTGAAGAGTACAATAATCGAAACTACACGGCATCGATCCAAGCAGGTATAGCGAGCAATATTTTTACACCACTGTATACCTTCGTTTCGAATCTTGCGCAACTTATCGTATTGGTTTTTGGGATTTATCTCATCATGAAGGGAGATATTACGATTGGTCTTTTTATCAGTTTCCAGTTTTATCTCAATAATTTCTACAGTCCACTCAGGCAACTCGCTTCCGTCTGGTCTTCCCTTCAACTCGCACTGGCTTCGCTCGATCGTATCATGGAAGTCCTCTCGAAAAAATCAGATATGAAGATCCTTCCAGCTCCAAAAAATCCCATTTCTTCGGATGTTATCCTCGAGTTTCGAGATGTGAGTTTCGGATATCCAGATGGAAAAACAGTATTGAAAAATGTGAATTTTTCCATGAAAAAATGAAAAACCTATGCACTGGTCGGACCAACTGGATGAGGAAAAACTACAACTGCTTCTCTGATCGCTCGTCTGTATGATCCGACGACTGGTATCGTACTTCTTGAATGACAAGATATCCGTACTTTTGATGCAGCGAGTCGTGCAGGAAAAGTTGGATTTATCCTCCAGGAACCATTTTTATTCACGGGAACCGTTCGTGAAAATATCCTCTATGGAAATGATCTTTCGACAGATATGACGGATGATCAGATCAAAAAACTTCTCGATGATATGTGACTTCTAGAGCTGCTCGAGAAGTTTGATGCGGGACTCGACACTCAGGTTTCGACGAGTGGTGAATCCATCAGTCTTGGACAAAAACAACTTTTGGCATTTATGCGTGCGATCCTGAAGTCTCCAGATATATTGATCCTCGACGAAGCAACGGCGAATATCGATACGGTTACTGAAGAACTTCTCGAAAGTATGCTTGCGAAACTTCCAAAAACGACTACTAAGGTGATCATCGCACATAGACTCAATACGATCGATAATGCTGATGAGATATTTTTTGTAAATGGAGGGTCAGTAACGAATACGGGTTCTATGCAAAATGCCCTCGATATGATCCTTCATGGAAAAAGGGAGAGCTAGAAAATTTTTATATTAGAAGAGTATTTGAAGAGTTTATATTTAAAGTAAAAGATTTCTGTACATTATGTGTTCCGCAAGTATCTAGGTCTGCGAGCTCGGTTTTATATGGCTGGATACCTTGGTACTCCACCAAACCTTGGCGAGACCCAGAGTGGGTTAGTAGAAATATGAATTCTAACATCTAGGTCATCTTGGAAAGATTGTTGAATATTTCTAAATAATAGATATTTTTATAAAAATAATTTACTGAATTATGAATAATTGGAATATCCCAGATTGGCTTGAAAAAGAAGTTAGAACTAGAGATAAGACATGTGTATACTGTTGAATTGAATTTTCAAAATCAGAAAAAAAGAAAACTGCCACATGGGAACATATAATAAATGATGAGACGATAATAAATCGTGAAAATATAGCTCTTTGTTGTTGTTCTTGCAATGCAAGTAAATGAGCCAAATTACTTTGAGATTGGATTAATTCTAAATATTGTAGAGACAAGAATATTAATTCAAATACGGTTTCAATAATTATTAAAGAA
>CANBWW010000018.1 GCA_947373235.1 Candidatus Altimarinota bacterium
GGAACCGTTGGAGTATCTTCGCAGGCTCACTTTACGACATCAGTTGCACCTCTCGAACTCGCGACACATGCATTCGAAAATGTTTCTCTCACGGGATTACATGGTGCGGCGAAACACTGAACTTGGATCGATCCACAGACAGGAGCATAAAGCATAGAACACATCGTTGGAGCATCAGCCGCAAATGACTGATTCACAAAAGTTCCAAAAAGGAGAGTGAAAATGAATAATAAGTATTTCATGAAAGTAGAGTGAGTAACTAAATCTTCTTATATAAGACCCATTATATACAAAAATCGTGACAAAAAAATATTATTTTTCAGATTCCTCTTCTGACATTTTATACAAGATCCCAATACTGGAAAAACGAATTTAGAAATTTAGAATGTTCAAAATATGAAATCGAGGATTTACTATTACGAATACTGATGGGAAGATGGTGCTTGAATTCATTAATTCTTTGAGTTCTAAGAGATTTTTTAATTTCCCCATAATTACTCGATCAGATTTTTCGAGTTTTCACAATTTCTTGTACTCTTTTTTCTCTTATATAAGTAATAAGATTTTTCCATCACTCATCTGTGAAAAGACCTTGCTTTTTACACTTCTCAAGAAGTTCTTTGTTAGAAATCATTTTGACATTATCACGATCAAAGATTTCACGAGCATCAGGTGTTATATAACTAGTAGTAAGATAGTAAAAAGATTCATTTTCAACAGATGATTGAATTCTTTTATTTATTTGACCACAGAAAGCGCCTGCCTTTTTATTAGTAATATACGCATTAGAAAATTGTTTGCACTGTATATAGAGAGTTTTTCCATTCCTTCGAGCTTCCAAATCAATTCACTTATGAAATGTTTCGAAGGTAAATACGTTATATCCTTCTTTTTCAAGAAGATAAGCAACCAAATATTCAAAATCTTTATCTGTAAGATCAAAAGTGATTTTAAGAAGAAAAAGTATTTGTGTATCAGTAAATCATGATTTCCATCGCAGTAATCGAATTCTTTTTTGTTTCTTTTCTTCTAGAATTTCTAGAATATTAGAAAATGGAATTTGAAGTTGTGAAACATTTTCGATTTTTGACATATTGTGAAATTACAAAATATATACTAAGAATAACATATTTATTTTGTAAATGCAAAAATCCCTCATTCTTTCGAATAAGGGATTTTTTTAAGAAATACTATTTCTCTTCCACATCTGCTTCCACCGATCCATCATCATTTTTCTTTTCTTCATCTTTCTTCTCGGGATCACCGGCGTGAGCATAGATATCCTGTCCAACTTTCATCATCTTATCTGAGAGTTCCTTCGTAGCGGATTCGATCGCTTCTTTTTCAGCATTTGCATCAGCAAGAACCGTCTTCAGGGCTTCGAGTTTTTCTTTTGCTTCAGCTCCATCTTTTTCTTCATATTTTCCTACGTTTTCTTCGAGAGTTTTTCCAGTTTGATAGACCATCGAGTCCGCGTGATTGCGAGCTTCGATCGCTTCTTTTCTTTTCTTATCTGTCTCACGATTGGCTTCAGCTTCTTTGATCAGATCTTCTACTTCTTTATCGGACATACCCGTCGAACCTTGAACCGTGATTTTTTGTTCTTTTCCAGTTCCCTTGTCCTTCGCAGTTACATGGAGAACTCCAGAAGCATCGATATCGAGCGTCACTTCAACCTGAGGAACTCCGCGTGGAGCTGGAACGATCCCAGAAAGGACAAATCTTCCGAGAGATTTATTGTCTCCTGCCATCTCACGTTCTCCTTGCAGGATATGGATTTCTACACTATCTTGGTTATCTGCAGCGGTCGAGTACACCTGTGATTTCGAAGTCGGGATCGTCGTATTGCGTTCGATCATACGAGTCATCACTCCTCCGAGCGTCTCGATACCGAAGGAAAGTGGAGTCACATCGAGAAGAAGGACATCTTTCACATCTCCTTGGATGATACCAGCCTGGATCGCAGCACCGAGAGCAACGGCTTCATCTGGATGCACTGATTCATTTGGTTTTTTTCCGAAAAATTGTTCTACCTTTGACTTGATCATCGGAACACGAGTGGAACCTCCGACGAGGATCACTTCATTGATCTGAGAAGCCTGAAGTCCTGCATCTTTCATCACTTTTCGGCAAGGTTCGAGAGAACGCTCGACGAGGTCAGAAATAAGTTCTTCAAACTTCGCACGAGAAATCTTCACAAGAAGATTCGATGGAACTCCATCATTCATCGCGATAAATGGCTCGTTGATCTCGGTTTCACTACTTGCAGAAAGCTCGATCTTTGCTTTTTCTGAAGCCGAGCGTACCCGTTGTACTGCCATCGCATCTTTACGAAGATCGATTCCTGTTTCTTTCTGGAACTCTGCCATCACGTATTCGAAGATACGCTGATCGAAGTCATCACCACCAAGATGAGTATCTCCGTTGGTTGCGAGTACTTCGAAGGTTCCTTCTGAACCGATTTCGAGAATCGAGATATCGAATGTTCCTCCACCAAAGTCATACACCGCGATTTTTTGATCTTTTGATTTGTCTGCTCCGTATGCAAGTGCGGCTGCTGTTGGTTCATTTACGATACGCTTTACATCGAGTCCAGCGATTTTTCCAGCGTTGATAGTTGCTTGACGCTCAGAATCATTGAAGTAAGCAGGAACGGTGATGACCGCTTCTGTGACTTTTTGTCCGAGGAATTTTTCTGCATCTGCCTTGAGTTTTTCGAGGACTTTTGCAGAGATCTCTTCTGGACGCACTGGTTTCCCGTCCCACTCGATCATACATCCACCATCACTTCCCTCTGTGACCTTAAACGGAACATTTTTCAGTTCGGCAGTCACTTCTGAGAACTTGCGTCCGATAAAGCGTTTTGCAGAAAAAATAGTTCCTGCAGGATTGGTAACTGCTTGGCGACGAGCAGGCATACCCACGATCGTCTCACCTTTTTTGTTCGCAACCACCGATGGAGTGGTATTTCCACCTTCTGCATTGGGGATCACTTTTGGTTTCCCACCTTCCATAAATGCGACACACGAGTTCGTTGTCCCGAGGTCGATACCGATAATTTTAGACATAGTTTGAAAGTTAAAAAATAATTTCCAATAAATGGACTGTCGTAATATTATCAGATTTTTATTTCGTGTCAAAACTTTTTTAGCACTTTTTATACTTTAGTGCTAAAAAATATTATTATGATTAAATTTTTACAAAAATACAATTCTTCATATGATATTTTCATTACACTTATTATTCTTCGTATGTCACTTCATGGAAGGTACTTTTGAGAGGAAGCAACTAACCAACAACTGTATGGATTCAAAGAGAAAACAAGGTGACGTTTTCTAAAAAATCCAAAAAGTCATCAACTCATGTGAATGAGTCTATCTGAACAGATAGAGAATACTGTTGATAAGATACTTGATGATTGCATCGATTTTGAGAAGAATATGGAAACATCAACATATAGAGGACGGATTGTTCGGTTTTTGTGGGAAGAAAATAATATAGATATGTATGAGCGATTCCAAGACAGTACAAAAACGCAACTTCTTGAATACAAGCCCATGATCTCTGATGAAATTAAGCTAGAAATATGGTTCATACTTACATGGATCGGCTATGATCTCGAAAACGGTAAATAATTTATTTTCTCATTCCACTTGAATTATGTCACTCTCATCACTTCTGACTCAATCTCCACTCACTCTTATCTTTTTTTACCCGAAAGATGACACTCCTGGATGCACACTCGAAGCACAGACTTTTACTCGATTGAAATCTGAGTTTTCTGAACTTGAGATCCAGGTAATCGGTATTTCGAAGGACTCAGAAGCAAGTCATGAGAAATTCACTACAAAATGCAATCTCGGGATCGAACTTATCGCCGATGAAGATGGTGCTCTTCATGAACAATTCTGAGTAGTCGGAGAAAAGAAAAACTATGGAAAGGTCTATATCGGGACGATCCGTTCGACATTTCTGCTCGATGAAACTGGGAAAATACTGAAAGAATGGAGAAATGTAAAAGCTACTGGACATGGAGAAAAAGTCCTCCGTGAAGTGAGAGAATTCATCGGGAAATAATATGTCAGAACTTCTCTCCATAAACATAGAAGATCCTGAAGGCAATGAAGAAAAAACAAACGAGATTGCCATTTTTTTTCGTGAACAAATGATCGCACTCAAGGAACAATGATACGGGCATAAGGAGTGTGAAGAATTTCTTGAGTGGCATCAACCAAATGAACTTGTAAAAAAAATCATGGATCCAGATCGATTTTTCAGAATCATACGTGATACAGATGGTCAAGTGATTGCTTATTTCGAGTCTCGATCAAAATGAGAAAGAGAAATAGTACAATGGATATTCGTGGATCAGAAGTTTCAAAATCAAAAACTCTGATGAAAACTATGGGAAGAATTTTTCCAATATTGCAAAGAAAAAAACATACGTGAAGTAAAAAGTTTTTGTAAAGTATGAAACACTCCTTCTATCAATATGCATCGATCTCTTGGATTTAAGATCAGACCAATAGAGGAGGATGGAACATACATGGTGTGGATGAAAAAACTTTCAGAAAAGTAAAGAATTACATTCAAAGAAACTATCCTTTTTTCATTACTTGCGAAATATAGCTCATTTTTTCAATATCCTGCCGCTCAAGAATATCTAAAACCGCAGCTGAAAAATCGGTATTTAAAAGTGGTTGAAAATGAGTAAGCAGGCATTTCGTTTGTTCTATTGGAGTAAGATTTTGAAACAAAAGATGAAAATCATCATGCACCTTTCTATCCATCTGTCTTATGTTTTTTGGACTATTCGTCCCACCACGACTCTGAGGAACGATATGATGTGGATTCGGCTCGTTCGCAGATTTTTCCCAGCGATCAAGTAATGCTCAATCTTTCCATGTATCAGTATAGTGAAGCAAGTATATTTCTGGAAAATCTTTATCTTCATAATAAAATCTAGGATCTCACGAAAAAAGCTGAAAAACTTGTTTTTTATAATCTAATACGAGTGCACGAGAATTAAAATGAGTAATTCTACGAATCGTATCGTGTGGAAGTTGATTTCCAAAAAGTCTTCAAAATGCTTTTTGTGTTTTGGATTTTTCTTGAATCCGTGAAGCTAAGTCCAAAATTACTCATGATTTTTGTTCATCCGTAAAGTGCGGATAGATGATCGGTGGTTGCTTCATATATTGTAAAGTAATGTTTTTTTCATACAATAAGAATCTACCCGAATTGTATGTATTAAACATCAGAAATCAATTATGTCTCAGTTATTTACACTTCATTCCCAATACGATCCTGCGGGTGACCAACCAAAAGCCATAGAGGCACTCGTTTCATGACTCGAAGATGGGATGCGATTTCAGACCCTTCTCGGAGTGACGGGTTCGGGAAAGACATTTACGATGGCAAATATCATCCAGAAACTCCAGAGACCAGCACTGATACTTGCCCACAATAAAACCCTCGCCGCCCAACTTGCTCAAGAATTCAAGGAATTTTTCCCTGAAAATGCGGTACATTATTTTGTGAGTTATTATGACTACTATCAGCCAGAAGCTTTTGTCGTAAAAACAGGTTCATACATAGAAAAGGAAGCTACGATCAACGAAGAAATCGATAGACTCAGGCATGCAGCCACCGAAAGTCTTCTCACGAGAAAAGATGTCATCATCATCGCATCGGTTTCTTGTATCTACGGTATCGGTGAAGTCGAACAGTATGAAGCTCAGTGTTTGAAACTTTCCGTAGGAAAAAAATATATCCTGGAAAATCTCATCCATGAACTCGTGATGATCCAGTTTACTCGGTCTACTGCGGACTGGAAACCAGGGATGTTTCTCGTGAAGTGAGATACGCTCGAGATCTGGCCGAGTTCCAGTGAGTCGATCATCCGTCTTGAG
This sequence comes from Candidatus Altimarinota bacterium, assembly GCA_947373235.1. GTDB lineage: Bacteria > Patescibacteriota > Gracilibacteria > BD1-5 > UBA2023 > CANBWW01. The sequence continues at coordinate 5,913 of CANBWW010000018.1, forward strand.
TTTTTCGGTGATGAACTCGAAAAAATATCCCGAACCGAACATTTGACTCATACCGTGCTCGATAGTCTGGAAGAAGTCACTATATTTCCAGCAAAGCACTTTGTGACAGAAAAATGAGTCGTCGAATCCGTCCTCCCGAAAATCAAACACGAGATGGAAGAACAAGTAAAACACTTTACAGAGAATGGAAAACTCGTCGAAGCGGAACGTATCAAACTCCGAGTTGAATACGATATCGAGATGCTCGGTGAAGTTGGATATGTGAATGGGATAGAGAACTATTCGATGTATCTCGGAAATCGAAAACCCGGAGATGCCCCTGCAACACTGATGGAGTTTTTCCCTGATGGATTTCTGACTTTTATCGATGAGTCTCATATCACGATCCCTCAGATCGGCGGGATGTACGCAGGAGATCGCGCTCGAAAGGAAAATCTCGTCAACTACGGATTCAGACTTCCCTCCGCGATGGAAAACCGACCACTGAGATTCGAAGAATTCGAACAAAAAATCGGACAGACCATATTCGTATCTGCCACTCCAAGTAAATACGAAGCCGCTCATGAAGAACAAATCGTCGAACAAGTGATCCGTCCAACGGGACTCCTTGACCCGATTATAACGATCGAAGATATGGAATTTATGGTGGATTCTCTTATGCGAAATATCGCATCAGCAAAATCACGATGAGAACGTTCCCTTATAACAACGATTACCAAGAAATCTTCCGAAGATTTGGCGAATTATTTTGCTGAAAATGGACTCAAAGTGAGGTATCTACACTCCGAGATCGAAGCGATCGAGCGACTCGAAATCCTCCGTTCCTATCGTCTCGGTGAGATTGATGTGATCGTCTGAGTAAATCTTCTCAGGGAAGGACTCGATCTTCCAGAAACTTCATTTATCGGGATACTCGATGCGGAAAAAATAGGATTCCTCAGATCCAAGTCAGCCCTTCTCCAGATTATCGGACGTGCCGCTCGAAATGTAAATGGACATGTGATTATGTATTCCCAGAACTGTAAAGAATCGATCGCGATGGTCGACGCGATCTGAGAAACCAATCGCAGACGAGATGTACAGATAGGCTATAACGAAATTCACGGTATCACTCCGACGACAATCATCAGTTCCATAAAAGAAGTCGGGATTCCACGGAAAAAGACAGAAATATTCGCAGGAGGTGAACTCTCGAAAGAAAAACTCTGAGTCTATATCAAGCGTCTGGAACTCGAGATGGACGTGGCGAGTGCCAATCTGGAATTCGAGAAAGCTGCAGAAATACGAGATGAACTGCTCAGTCTCAGAAAAAAGAAGTAATAAAAAATCCCCGAAAGGGGATTTTTTAAACATTATTTCACGACTTTGTTTACTGTATAGTTATTCAAGTATTCAGAAAGAAGCGGTGGTGGATTCACGAGTGCTCGGTTCGAGTAGTTCAAGATGACCCCTGGAGTAAGGATATCATATGCCGAGCTTCCACGGACATAGAGACGGGAATCGAAGAGAGGTTTTGGATCTCCATACATACTTCCTTCTACTTTGAGGATATTGTTTGTCGTGAGATCGTTCACAGATCGGAATTGACCACTTGGATTATTGCTTCCAGCAATCACGAGATATACACCAGCTAGGTTCGTAATATTTGGATGAATGATGATATTTCCATTTTTTACTATAAACGCCCAACTCGCTCCAGTGTCTGGAACATATGCGATATTACAATTGATAGTAAGATTCCCTTCGACAATAAGTGTACGAACACCGTCTATCATGAATGGAGCACAAGGTGATCAAACAGCTCCAATGGTTACATTCCCTTTTATAGAGAATATATTTTGATTTCCATTCAAGTTATAGTGACCATTCAGATCACTCATAGAACCTATATTGACATTTGAAGCAGACACACTTGGAACATTTATGATTGGTACGTTTATATTAGAAGAAGTTGTATTTGTTGCAGTACTCGTTGTTCCACTTATTGTTCGAGTAAATCCTCAAAGAAATATGAGAAGAGCTCCATTTGGACGAAAATATGCATCTATACTTCGATTCACCACGGAAGTACTACTTCCTACCATCACTCATGAAACATGAACATTGAACGCAGCCATATTGATTGCACCTGTTGGATCGCTCACTGGATCATGATTGAAGAGCACAATACTTCCATCGGTACCAGTATTTACAGAACCCTTAAAGGCATCACGAAGAGTTACTTGACCTCCTCCAGAAATAGGAGAAATATCTGCACCCTTGAAGAGAGTCATTGATGATCTACGTCAATCCATAAGAACATTATAGTAAGTTCCATCATTTCGTCGGATTTGGTACATACCATAACCCATAATCACATAGTTTGTTCCATTTACATTTTTGGGCTGAGTATATCGAGCGGCTGGATTACATATGGTTTGGCGTGTTACAGCATCACCTATACCTGAGAGACAGAATAGGTCGTCAGCCGGAATCATGAGTGGTATATCATATAGCGTAGTGATACTAAAATCGAGACGATCAGCTAAAGTAAAGATATTTGTATCTTTACCGACAACAACATTATTTTTTTCAAATGGTACGTGATCTAGATTTAAAGTCGACTGTCCAATATTTGAAAATCATGGGATAGAGAGAAATAAACCAGTAATCGGGTTAGCACCTGGATGTGTGGTAAAGTTTATCTTACAAGAAGTAGTACATGTACCCACATCAGAGTTTCCATTTCCTAGATCACATTGTTCATCATCCGCATCTCATGCGATACCATTTGCGCCAGCGGGTTGTGTCAAGCCATCTCCACAACGTCCACTTTGATTAGTACTAGTACCACCACCTGGACCTGTTGGGTTTGTTGGACCTGTTGTACAAGAAAGTGCAGCGGCACCATTACAACTGTCTATAGTATCGTAACACGTACCTTTAGTATCGGTACAAGCTTGGATACTAGGATAGTTATTCACACTACATGAACTCACTCCATTGATACAACTCTTTGTATACAAAGGTATACCAACCACAGTTCCAGTAACGTGTATAACTGCTACATCGATATTTTTTGTATCGTTTTGACAAGTTACTTCAGTTCCTGTTGTCGGACCATTTACACTATTACATCATTTTGTTTCATTTGGATTGTAGACGGTAGTATAGTTATTAGCAGATTGGTCTGCTGAAAGAGTAACTTTTACTGGCACTTTAATATTTGCGTAGAGTCCATTTTTTGGAACTACCTGTATAGAACTACAAGTAAGAAGTCCAGTAGTATCATAACTACAATCCCAACCATCACCAGTTGCAGCTCCATTTTGAGTGACTCAAGCAGGAAGTTTATCTTTTATAGTTGTAATTCCAGTACTCGAAGCAGGTCCTTCATTTTTTACCTGAATAATATAATTGATATTCGCATTCGTCGTTGTATCAAATGCATGCACTAGATCTTGTGCGTCGTTCAAAGATGGATTCACATCCGTGTTCACATACTTTTTTACAGAAAGATCGAAATCAGTAACAATCTGGATATTTGCGGGATCAGTATTATTGCTTGAGTTTGTATCACCAGGATTATGGAGAGTTGCTGTATTGGAATATTCTCCAGCAAGAATCGTACTTGATACGTTTGCATCTACGAATATCTGTGGAAAACTTACATCTTTTGCGAGATCTTCTGTACGAGTACATGTGAACTTACGATCATCATGACTACAGTTCCATCCATCAGCCCGTACAGCAGTTATAGAAGTACCATTTGGAAGTGTATCTTCTACTGTAGTTATACCCGTTGCTGTTACAGCTCCAAGATTTGTCACTACAAATCGGTACTCTACTTTTCCTCATTTTTGAACGGTGAGAATATCATGATCGACATCATTCCCATCATCTGCAGTTTGGTGGTCACCATCACGTTCTGGAGTTCCAGAAGTGATATCAGATACATATTTTTTAAGCTTGAGATCAAAGGAATTCGCAGGAGTGATCACAACGACAACAGGATTACAGTTATTTACTTTATATTTTCCAGTTGATGGATCAAAAGGTTGGTTTTCGTTTGGATCATATGGATTCGAAAGACACGCCACATTTTTATATTCTCCTACTGGCATATTCGAAGGGATTTTTGCTGTTACATGGATCAGAGTCGCAGCTTCACCTTTGGCAAGTGAGCGATCTGTGTAACAAGTAAACTTCGTTGGTAAATTTTTCGTACACGTCCATTCTGCTTGGGTAGTTGCAATAGAAGATATAGTTATACCCGCTGGAAAATCATTATCTGTAACCGTCGTGCGTCCAGATGATGACATTTCTCCAAGATTTTGAAGTAGAAATGTATAGTCGAGAGTTCCACCTGGAATTCCATGAGTTGAGTTGTCATCTCCAGACACATATTTGTGAAGTTCGAGATCGAAACCATTTGGATTTGGTGGATTTATCGTCGCAGCATCGAAGTTATTTTTATCTTCATTACATACTTTGGTAGGATCTTGACCATTGTCACCTGCAAGTGCAGGATTTGGCATTGCATTATTTGCATTACATTGTTTCCCATCCATTTCATTTGGATTTTGTACATATGCATAGTTGACATATCCATCATTACGAAATGCGAGATTGGTAACCTGTGAAGGAATAGTGATAACTGAAAAGAGTTGCTGAGCATCTACGATTGCATCAGTCGTACATGTAAAGCTGCTATCACCTACATTTCCGCTACATGTCCAACCGTTTCCTGATGGAGTTGCACGAAGGGTCACAGAAGGTGGAAGTTGATCTTTTACAGTCGTTCGTCCACTTGTTTTTCCAGTACCCACATTTTCTACCACAACCGTGTAGTTAAAGTTTTCTGTTTTATCTACTCAGGCAAATACGTCATCTGACTTTACATATTTTTTGATACGAAGATCAAAGTTACCAGTTACAGGAGGAGTTGTGATAGGATTACAAGAAATATCACAACCATATGCTCACCATCCAGCTTTTGTTCCATCAGCAGGGTCACAAGACTCTGCTCCGTTTTTTACACCATCACCACAAGAAAGTGTTGGTACCGTACCACTACAACTGTTGTTACAAGAACCAATTTTTCCATTGTTTGCACCATCATCACACTGTTCACCTTCATTCGAATCTATCATTCCATCACCACACCAAGAAATTTCATAATTTACACATTCATTATGTTCAAAGGGTCAAACACCACCTAAAGAATAAGAAAGACGATAATTCAGTTTTAAGTTATCAAAGGAACGTTGTGTAGGAACGGCATTAATAGGATATTTTGATGTCGTATATGTTGTCGTGTAATCTTTCGTACCTGAAGGAATAATATTATTATTCGCTATAAGCGAAGGATTCCATGCAAATGAAGGAAAACTCGAAGATAAATTATAATCACGTTGCTCAGTATACGTAAAGTCAAAATTAGTGAGCTTCATTGCATAAGGACTTGAATTGGAAACTACATCATAAAAATTATAGGATTTTCCATATCGCAATGTTCCTGTAAATGTTTGATCACATTGATTGATAGATGGAGTATACGTATAATTAGCATTACATGAAACAGCTGTGGCTGGTGTATTATTACACGACCAAGTGTAGTTTTCAGTATTTCATGAGCTAGTAGTAGAGAATGCCGACACAGAACCATTTGTACAATATCCTTGTGTAAGTTTCGATGTCTGTACTCCTATCTTAGATGAATCACAAGCAGGTAGCGTGGCATTGGTTGGTTGGCAAGAAGTATTACATCCTGTATTTCACCATCCAGTTTTTGTTGTATCATTCGGATCACACGATTCAGTGCCATTTTTTACACCATCACCACAAACTGGGGAAGGATTTGCATTACAAGAGGCATTTACACCACCATTCGATCATGTACATGACCAATTCCATTTTCCAGAAATAGCACTTGCCGTTCCTATAGAACAGAGATTTACTGGAGTAACAGAAAGATTTTTTCCATTATCACTTCCACAAACCCCATTAATAGGTGTCGGTGGAACCCATGCTGTACATGAGTTATTACACATACCTGGCTTTCCATTATTCGTACCATCATCACATGATTCTGAACCTTCTTTGATACCATTTCCACAGATTGGAGCTGGTGGATTCGGAACAACTGCTGTACAAGAAGTATTACATTTTCCTGGTTGACCATTAGCAGCACCATCATCACATGACTCATTATAGTTTGTATCTTTCACACCATCACCACACCATGAAATCTCATATGGCTGACATTCAGTATGAGAAACTGGTCAAACCCAATTCCCTGGACTTTGTTCACCATAATAATTCAAGTGGTACTTGACCACAAGATTATCTGGAGCACGACCTGTAGGTGGTACTGCCTTTATACTGTACCAGTTTGATGAAGAAAGTACTTTCACACCAGATGCACCTCCTGGAACGAGGTATCCACTATCTTTGATATTTTGTGTCCATGCAAAATCTGGAACTGCCGTAGACAGGTTATAATCATAGGCTTCTGTAAAATCAACTGACCAATTATTAAGAAGACCATGTTTATATGAATTAAGATTCGTATACGAGTCCCAGAAATTATAATCAAAACCATATCGCAATGTTTGAGGTGCGAATGTCTGATCACACTGAGGAGTGTCAGCATAAGACTGTGTGGTGAGTATGAGTGCTACTCCAGTGATAAATACTGAAGCTCGGATAAAGAAAGAATTTTTCATATAAAAGAAAGAAATTATTGTGCAAACCCTCCTGCCTGATTAGACTGAATAGTTACGCTTGTAGAACTGGGTGCATTCTGTGGAGTATTTGAGATACCATTTTCAGGAGAACCGATAGCAGAAGAAATGACAACACCAGTAGAATTTTGATCTGATAGACTCAAAGAATTAGAAGTACCATTTGTTGTTCAAATAGGAGCTACTGGTGGTGGAGTATTGAGATTTGTATCTTGGGATTTCGAGCCTGATCCACAACTACTCAAAACAGTAGTTATCAGGAGTATTCAGAGAAAATATTTCATATAGATTAAGATAATGAATCAATTTAGATATTAAGGCTTTGGTAATTTTCGAACTATTGTCCTGGTAGCTGGAAGCCTCCTCCACCTGTATTTGTAATGGTAGTAGTTACTGGGGTACTTGATACTACTACAGGGGTACTTTCTGCAACCGTCGAAGTGCTCGATGTTACTGAAGAAACTGGTACAGCTGCTGGAGCTAAGGGAGGAGGAGCAATTGTCGGAGCAACTGAAGGTGTGAGTGGTTGACCGATACCAGGAACTTCACCAGTCGTAGCACCAGGGGTGGAGGTAACAGAACCTGGAGTAGGACGAACATCTGTACCTGTAGTTGTTTGAGCATTTGGTTGTTCTTTTGGTTGATTTCCACCACCATCACGCTCATGATGACGACCTCTGATCGCTTTAGAGATAACAGCAGCAGTATTTATACCAATATCAGACTCATTCGTACGTACACTTGTATTGGGTAGTACCGTCGTCAAACCGACATCAGCTACATCAACATTTTGAACAACTGGTTCCGTCTGTCCAGCAATGATTGGATAAGCGATCACTTCCACCTTATTCGTACAGAGATTTCCTTGGATCATGGCACGAGCTTCTTTAAATTGTGCTGGCTTGATAATATTGATCCCTTCGAGCTTGGATGGAACGATACCACCTACTACGAGGGAGCGAAATTCATCCATAGTGAGTTTCTTGTTATCTGCAAGACCTTTATTGAGTGCATCGAGTTGTTTGATATTTGTTGTTTTTGCATATCGATCGAATATCTCACCTTTGGCTTTTGCACTCGTAATATCAGGAGTATATTGACTTACTTGAATAGAACCTTCAAATTTATCGATAGTATGTGCTCCCCCTTTCGGAGTTGCATAAACCGATACTGCTAGTGCTTGGCCAGGAAGAAGGCTATTGAGTTCAGTTGCTTTATGAGAAGGGAGATTTTTAAACTCTGCTTCCATTTCTTTTGTAGTAGGATTTGAACCTGCGAGTTTATTTTCAGCTGTGATAACAGCAGATTCACGAGATTTACCGTATTGAGCTTTCGTAAATTTATCAATATTTGCAAGTTTTTCTACACCTCCATATTTATAGGTAAGCGCTACAGCCAATCCTTCAGGATTATCCTTATATTTATTATAGAGCGCCTGTGCCACTTTACTATTTTTAGCATTTTGCAAAGTCGAAAGTGCCTCTTTATAGTTTTGATTCCCTGCTTGTTCTAGTGCCTTATCAAAATATTTATATTTTCCATGTGTTCGTGCCATCATATAGATACTTCCTGCCAAAGTTACATTTTTGAATGATTCACGCCCAGTAGTAAGAGAGACGGCATTGGTAAGATCTGCAGAATTATCTACTGTCGATTTTTTTGTAACATCTGCAGTAGTCGACACGGCGGTAGCTTCACGAAATGAAACAACATAGATCGGTTGTTCTTCATTGGTGATACGAGTCAGTTTCAGTGACTGTGCTTTATCAAAAGTTTTAGTAAGTGGTCCCGTGAGTGGCTGACGAGTTCCATCTTCAGCGGTTATAAATACAGGAACATTATTGATCACTCCATCACTGATCGTAGATGGAATCGTAAATGTCTTTCCACCTTCTACCTTGATACCGAGCTTATCTAGTGAAACTTGATCCGTCGTTGCCTCAGCCTCGAGACTATTAGCCTTGGATTCTTTTGTTGCGATCGTCTTCAAACTCACTCCATCACGATGCAGACCAAGAAAAATCGGATTTAAAGATGCCCAATATTGAACACTATCCTTTTCTGCAGATCCATTATCTACGATTGATTTCTCAAGGATTGCCTTTTGAAATTTTTTGATTCCCTCAGGAGCATCGAGAAGACCGATTTCTTTCGCATAAGAAAATGCATTTTTCAGTCCAAGATCAGTGATTGTTTCAGGATCTGTATCTGTGGTGATATTTTGGATATTTTTTTCCGTATTAAT
>CANBWW010000019.1 GCA_947373235.1 Candidatus Altimarinota bacterium
TTTATTCCTTACAATCCTGGAGAAGGAATCATGGGAAATGGATTCCAGCCAACAACCAAGATTATGATCAAGAAGTTTCAGGATACACTCGAAAAAGCTGGTATTCCTTCGACTGTTCGACACACGATGGGAGATGATATCGATGCTGCTTGTGGACAACTCGCACTCAAGGAAGAAGGAAAAAGTCTCGCTGAAGAAGAAGGAAAAAGTCTGAAAAAACTCGTCGAATGACACTGGCAAAAATAATACTAAAAAAGGCGGATTGGAAAATTTTGCTTTTTCTCTGAAAAAACCTATATTTTCTCTATGAATACAGAATCTTCTCTCGACACGATCATCCAATCTATCGAACAATTCAAGTGAAATAATCGATATGATCAAGCAAAAAATCTGGCTCTTGAAAGCCTAAAAATACATACTGATGATTATCAGCTCTACGAAGAACTCGCTGATATCTATCTCTTCGAGTGAGATCTCAAAAAAGCAAGTGAAGTCCTCGCTATCGCCCGTGAGATCCATCCAGAATCTGGAACTGGCATGTATCTCGCAGGATATATCGCAACGGCAAGTGGAAAATTCGATGAAGCAATTCGAGAACTCACGATTGCCAATCAAAATCTCCCAAATAACTCTGAGATTCTCAGAAATCTCTGATGGGCGCATGTGATGAGCGGAGCTGAAGCCAAAGGAATTTTATTACTCCGAAGAGCTCACTCGCTCGCTCCAGAAGATGTCATGATCATGAACGATCTCGCTGTTGCCCTTATGACTCTCGGACAAGAGGTAGAAGCAAGAGAAATACTCAAAACCATAGGACAAGAAGAAATGTTCGATACTCTGAAACAAATTCCACTTTCCCATTCTGATAATCCATCATCATAACTCTTATGTTGAAAATACCTGTTGGAGATCTACTTGCGAGCTATTCTGGAGATTCCAAAAATTTCTCTTTTTCATGAGAAATCTATGATGGATATATGGAAGATATCACTTTTCTGAAACCTCTCGAATTTCAGATCCAGATTATCTCTCTCGATGATGGAGTAGAAGTAATTTTTGAAAATCTAAAAACAGAAATCATTTACGAAGGACAAAAACATATGATCGATAGTGGAGATTTCGAAAGAACTTTTAAAAATCATATTGATCCCCTGATTGATGGCGACGATGTGAGAAAAATAGAAAATACAATCATAGATCTTGGCCCAGTTATCCGAGAAGAACTCATCATCGAAAGTATGAGTTTATAAAAAATATTCCTACAAAGGGAATATTTTTTTGAGACTTCGTATACAAATGAAAAGTCTATACTTCCAAGAAAGTGGAAAGAGGGTTTTTTCTGGAAGTGTACACACTTCTCCACCAAATTTTTCTTTGAAATCACTGACTCCCTGTAAATGACTTTTTTGATCTCATGGAGCCGCAACCCCGAGAAAATCATATATTTCACAACCGCGCCTCTTCCCTTCCTGAATTGCTTCCCACTGGAGAAGGTATGGTGCCATATGCTTTCGGAATTCTCGATCAGAAGTCGATGCACCATAATAATAAATTGCCTGTTTTTTTAAAAATACAAAAATACCAGCAGCGATCACTTTTCACTCAAAACTTGCAAAAAGAAGTCATCCAGTATTTTTGTAAGCAATTTTTTCGAGAAATATCTGATAATACTTTTCCGAATTTTGAGCAAATCTATCCCGACTAGTAGTTTCTCATAAAAGATCCATCCATATTCTGAGATTTTCAGAAGTTGGTAAAGCCCACTGTGTTTTCACTCATCGCTTTTCTGCAAGTCGTATATTGTATCTTCATTTTTCATGCATCTCACTGAGTATTTCTGATTCTGGTTTTTTCAGATCGATCAGACGAGTATATGGTTCAAGAAAGTGACGATAAGGCATTTTACCAGGAAGAGCAATCTCTCAAAAAAGAGGTTCTATCTGAAGAAAAATACATTTTTTTCATCTGGCAATGCATATGATTTTTTGAATATCTATTTCATTCAGTGAATCGAATAGAGAACCAATCACAAAGCCTCAAAAAAAACCCATACCAATACTTCTGATTTCTAAAAGTATGCTTCCATTCGAAATATGGATACTTTCAGTAGAATCAACTTGATGAGAAGAGATCAAAATTTCTTTCCATAAAGCACTCTGCCAAAAAGAATCACTCGAAAAATAAGGGGTTTCAAAAGTCATATAAAAAGTCTATGGAAATGGAAAGAAATGCAAACGAAAATTTGCATAATCTCAAAAAAAATGCTATACTTAGGAAGATCTCAATCGATAATTTATAAATATCTCCCTATGCTTACGCAACTCGAAGTCAAAAAATCAAGCACCAATACTGGAATCAGAGTATTTACTTTCAGTGGTGAACTCGACGAAACAAACGTGGATTCGACATTTCCAAATATTATCGCAGATATAGGCGACTTCAATAAAACTCGAACACTTTTTAATTTTGAAAAACTTTCTTATCTCAATAGTAAATCTATAGGTTATATCGCTGATACTGCTCAGAGAACCGAAGATGGAAATGGAAAGTTTGCCCTTTGTTGTCTCACCAGTGAGGTTGCAGATACTCTCGACCTCGTAGGAATCACGAATATTATTCCTGTATATGAAACAGAGGAAATCGCTCTCGTGGAGCTTTCAAAATAATCTTGCGTTTTTAAAAAAATAAATTATAAATACACCAATTAATATTCGACTATGTTTACAGAAAAAAGAAAAAACATGCAAGTTCATTCATATCAAAAATCTATAGAGACTGGAAGTTGATTTCTAAACTGAATAAATAATACTGTTGACACAATCAGTTCACTGACACAAGAAAAACTCAAAAAACTCGATGAACTTTATGTGAAAGCAACAACAGAAACAGGGAAAAAAGAAATCATAAAGGAAATCAATCAAACTCGATTTTTTGGCCTGAAAGAAGTTGGAAAAGAAAAACAAAAAGAAGTACTGAAAAATAGGAATTCTTTTGAAGAAGCAAATGTGATCGATGTGCTCAGTTTAAAGAAAAGATGACTTCCACTCGAAAATCATCTTCTTATAGATAAAAACAATCCATCAAACGCTGTAGATATCAGTAAATTACAACCTGGATGATCTTTTGAGGTAAATTTTTGAAAAAATACTTACATGCGGGATGGTATTGGTATAGCAGATATCCTACCACCAGAAATCCAAAGTATTCAAGTAATAAGTAAAAATGGAGAAAAACGTGAATGAGTACTTAAAGATATATGAGGAAAACCAGGATACTACTATAAAGAAGGAAGAGTTTGGAAATATATAGACGTCTACGATGGTGATACCGTGAATATAAAATCTCGGGTAATACTTACTGCAGTCCAAAAGGAATTTTATACGAAAGTTGCGGACCTTCATTATAAAGAAGAGCTTGCGGAAAGATTTATGAAGATACGTGAACAATGAGGAAAACCAGAAGAACAATTTTCATACCTTGATAAAAAAGAAATCGAGGATGCTGAAAAATTCTCACAAAATATGGAGGCAGAAAGAGATGCTCGGAGAAAACTCTCCCCTCCAACACAAAATGAACAAGAATTTTTGAGTACATATGGTTCATATCTCGACTCAGTATGTAAGCAGGTAAATATCCCTCAAAATGTCATGCTCGCACTTTTTAGAAAAGAAAGTGGTTTTAATTCGAACGCCAAAAATCCAAATGGAACAGCGCATGGTTTTGGTCAAATTATAGATAGCACATGGTATGGAGGAAAAGGAGGTGATCAACCAACAGGTGAATCTATCGAGAAAAAACTCCTTCCAAAATATGGATTTCATGGGATACAACTTGATAGAGAAAATCCAAAAGATCAGATTCTTGCATCTGTAATTCTCCTTGCATCTATGCGAGATTCGAAGTGAGGAAATCTCTTCAATTGAGTGATGAGTTATTTTGGAGTAAATCCAAATGATATCCAAAAAGCAAAGACAGTGAATCCTGCAATAGAAGAACTACGAAGGAAGGCTGGCCTTCCTGACACTGCCGATGGACTCAACCAAGCTTACGTAGAACAGTTTCTTGGTCTCACAAAAGAGAATCTAAATCAACCATATGATCCAAATTGGGTCAAAAATATTCCTCCGAGTACACCTACACTCCAAAATATTGGTATAAACTCTGTAGAATGACTGCTTCTTGGGCAAAGTGCAAAAGTGAGAAATGGTTCCACGTGGTGTGGTCAAACGGCAAGAATCAATGGAAGTACTTTTGGTGCAAGCTTCCCTGCTATTTATAATTCTTCTCAAGCCCTTTCTCTCTATGATACAGATGAAAAAGTAGTAAGTCATGATCCGACGATAGCAAAAAATGGAGCCTTAAAAATGTGAGGAAATGTTTTTGATATAGTTTTCCAGAACACTCATGGAAGCACTATGTGACATAGAGCCTGCGGTATCCTTGCTCAAGATGGTCAAGTATATGTATATGATCCTTACTTTCATAGTTCTGGACTTCTGAAAAGAAATGATCCAAGAACACCCGTTCCATACGATGTTTATATGCAAGAAATGATCAAAAACCATTGAAAAATACTCGTCTGACTCGGTGTCTCTAATACAGAAAGTAAATTTGTAAAACAAATCTAAAACAATTTCTCTTGCCCCTCATTTCATATGAGGGGTTTTTGAAAGTTTATGAGATGTTTTATATCTTCCTTAATATCATATCATATAATCTGAAATTTTTCTTTATCAAAAAGATTGAGTACTTCATTAGAAATATCCACATGAGTGAGATCGATCAAAGCTTCGTTTTTTCATGAAGAAAGTACAACTTTCCCATCAGATCAGAGAGCAAAATAGAGTTTTTCTGAAGTAGGAAGATTCTCTAAAAAATTATGAGCCTCAGAAAATGTTTTTATTTCTTGAATAATTGACTTACTCAATTCTTTTTGAGTAAGTCTTTGATCCGTAGGTATGAGCGACTTAAACTCATATTTTTTATAAAAATCTACAACTTCTACTTTTCAGAGTTGTTCTCGCATATTTGTAGCAGTAGCAAGACTAGTATCTACTTCGATATCCGTCACTATAGAAGCAAGTTTTTGCGAAAGAAATGCATTTTCTTTTTGTTCTTCTAAAATTCACTGCATCTTCGGGGTAAGATCAGAAATATTTTCATAAATTCATTCAAGAGTTAGGTATTTTGTGAGGAGATCCACCGCTTTTTTTGGACCAAATCCAGCAATTCCAGGGATATTATCAGAACTATCTCAGACAATCGCAAGATAATCACAGACTTGATGTGCAGGCACTCAGAACTTTTCTATCACATCCTTTTCCTTCATAAATTTCCGTTTCATGGCATCATATATATGCACATGACCATCACGGACAAACTGACAAAGATCCTTATCCGAAGAGATAATCACGATCTGATAATCATCATTTTGATGCTCATAAGAAAGGGATCCAACGATATCATCTGCCTCATAACCTTCTTTCGAAAGGACATTTATCCCAGCTGCTTGAAAAAATGTGAAAACTCCCTCAATCTGACTTCGCAGATTATCTGGCATACGATCACGGGTTCATTTATATGCAGGAAAAATTTCAGAGCGAAAGGTTTTACCCACATCATTGGCAACGACGATATGAGCATCCGGATTCTCTTCAGAAAGTCACTTGAGAAACTTGGCAACACCGAAGATAGCATTCACTGGTTCTCATGCACGCGTGGTAATCTCAGGAATCGCATAAAACATACGATAGATGAGATTATAAGCATCAATAATAAAAAGTGTATTATTCATAAGAGATTTGCAAAGATTTAAGTTTTTCTATCATCCGAAGAGTCCCAGTATCTTCTATATCTATACCCAGATTTTCTATATCAAACCAGCGAATATCATCAACCTCTTCCACCTGTTTTTCTATAAGGACAGAATCAGAAATAATTCCAAGAAAACGAATATCATAATGTTTATGGGCTGGTCTTCTCTTTAGATCTGGGGGAATATTATGAATATCCAGATCAAAAATAGGAATTTGATTTTCTGGAGAAAAACCAAAAATCAATGGTTCGTCAACTATCCCAGATTCTTCATGAAATTCACGAATAGCAGTGGAAAGAACATCTGGAGAATCATCACTGTGTCATCCAAACTGTAACCACTTTTGAAGCTTCTTATGGAACATAAGAAGAATCTTGGTTTTCTCAGGATTCGTAACAAAAAGAGATGCAGTGACATGTCCATCATCCCAATGAAAGTTATGGAATACTTTTTCAGAAGAAGCGATGAAACGAGATATCTGAGCACTTATTTCTTTTTCTTTTGGGAAGGATTTTTCATAATTTTCTAATGATGTAGTAAGATCAATATAAGGCATTAGAATTTTATTTTCTTAAGAATATCTCCAAAAATTTCTTCCTGTGTACGATTTGCATCGATACGAATAAATCGATCTTTCAATAATTCTAACTTTTCGCACTTATCATACCCAAGGGAAATAGACTGAAAAAACTCTTTTCACATCTTTTCCCACTTATCTCAAACAGCATCAAAAGTACGAGAAAGAGCGGTGTCGATATTTATATCCATATAGATTATATAATCTGGGAGTATACGGTCGATCGCATCTTTATTCACAGATAAAACCGTATCAAATCCAAGTCACTGTGCTTCTCACTGATATGCAAGAGAAGAGAGGAAAGACCGATCAGATATAACGATTTTCCCTGATTCAAGTGCTGGCTTCACGACGGTATGGAGAAGCTGAGCGCGAGCGGCAGTGTAAAGATAAGCATTTGTAAGAGGATGCATTTCTTCATCTTCCCAGAGTTTTGCCTGACAAAGGTGACGTATATCTTCAGCTATTCTGGTTCATCCTGGTTCACGTACATGTATAACTTTTCATACTCCGTATTTTTCAGTCAAGAAATCCACCAGTTTTTTTGACTGAGTAGACTTTCCAGAACCAACCATACCTTCAAAAGCTATATACATTTTAAGAAAAGAAATTTAAGATATAGAATTTCTCAAAAACAAGAAATTCAAGGCGGAAAAAATTTTTCGAAGTGAGCTTACTGATTTATAAGTGTATCCAAAAACTATTTCCAATGCGACGATGTCACAAAAGGGGCATCAAGAAAATAATTTTTCTAACAAAGAATTGCGACGCTTTTCAGAATTCCTAGACGGCAATAGGTGCTTTAATCGGTGGATATGGATCATATCCTTCAATAGTAAAATCTTCATATACAAATCCGAAAAGGTCCTTTTTTCTCGAATTTATAGACATCTTTGGAAATGGACGAGGAATATGTGTAAGCTGTTCTCGTACTTGATCGTAGTGATTATGATATATATGTACATCACCAAAAGTATGGACGAATTCTCCAACTTCGAGACCGCTTGCCTGTGCTACCATCATGGTGAGAAGGGCATACGATGCAATATTGAATGGAACTCACAGAAATACATCGGCAGATCGCTGATAAAGCTGACATGAGAGTTTTCCATTCGCCACATAAAACTGGAAAAGAGTATGGCACGGTGGAGGTGCCGTATCTTTATCCTGGATAAGCTCTTCTATCTCTCCTACATTCCATCCAGAAATCAGATTACGACGAGAATACGGATCATTTGCGAGGGTATTCAGGACATTTTGCATCTGATCGATGACATTCCCTTTTTTGGTTTCCCAGGCACGCCACTGCTTGCCATAAACTGGACCAAGATCTCACCACTGAATTGCAAATTCTGCATCTATTTTTATTTTTTCTACGAATTCCTTCATTGCTTCATCCCATTCTGGAGAATATCGAGGAAGTTCTTTATCCTTTCCAGTCTTTTTTAGATACTTGGCAAATGCCCATTCGTTCCAGATTTTTACATCGTTCTGGACGAGATATCGTATGTTCGTATCTCATGAGATGAACCAGATGAGTTCATGAATAATCCCTTTTATAAAAACCTTTTTCGTGGTGAGCAAAGGAAATCCTTCCGAAAGATCGAATCGGATCTGATGTCCGAAAATCGAGCGAGTTCCCACACCCGTACGATCCATACGATCTACTCACGTATCGAGGATTTTCTGAAGGAGATAGAGATATTGTTGTTCTGGATGCATATGATTTTTTTAAAAATTATTTTGTACCCGTTGTTCCAAACCCTCCACGATCAGTATTTCCCATGGAATCTACAAAAAGAAATTCTGGTTTTTCTATCTTCACAAACATACCCTGTCCGATGCGCTCACCTTTCATAATAGTCACCGATTCTTTTCTCATATTGATATAGGGAAACTTGATCGTGTCAGTATCACCACAATAATCTTGATCAACTATTCCGATACTATTTACCTGCATAAGTCCATAATTTTTGAATATAGAAGAGCGAGGAGCAAGTATAAGACAATATCCTTGGGGCGTTTCTACGACAGTTCCCGTCTCGACTATTTTCCATTCACCCGGAGCAAAAGTAACATCCTCAAATGCTTCGAAGTCAAAAGCACACGCACCAGATGTTTTATATTCGAGCTCCTTTCCAGAAAGATTTTTGATACGAACCTGCATGAGAAAAAATGATAAAAAATACCCTCTGAGTATAGTGATTTCAGAGAGTTTGTCATTTTTTTATATAAGTAAATCTATCAAATCATCTTTTGATTTTGATAAGCTTTCCAGGTATTTTCGATAAGTGTCGCGACCGTCATCGGACCAACGCCTCCAGGAGATGGAGAAATCGCAGAAACAAAATCAGAAAGATCGGAAAAGTCCACATCACCACAGAAAGAACCATCATCCAGACGATTGGATCCAACATCAATCACAATAGAATGAGGAGAAACCATTTCTTTCGTGAGGAATTTTGGAAGCCCAATAGCAACGATAAGGATATCCACACTCTTCGTAATTTCAGAAAGGTTTTTCGTATGCGAATTGCAACTTATAACGGTGGCTCACCTATTTATAAGCATCAGATCCATCGGCTTTCCTACGATATTGGAACGTCCGAGAATCGCTACTTTTCTTCAAACGACATCGATCTGATAATAATCCAAAAGTGTTAAAATCCCCTTCGGAGTACAAGACCAAAGTCCATCGTGTCCAAGAAACATATTTCCGATCTGAAGGCGAGAAAAGCCATCGACATCCTTAGTCGGATCAATAGACTCGATCACTGGAAAAATATCGATATGCTTGGGAAGAGGTGCCTGTACGATGAGTCCATGGATAGAAGGATCAGATGAAAGTTTTGAAACTTCTCGCCCCAGATCTTCCTGACTTATAGAACTAGGAAATCTCGCCAATCGAAACTGCATACCCACTTCTCGAGCACGTTTTTCCTTCATATGAATATATGAAAGAGAAGCTGGATTTTCTCAAACCAAAACATCCACAAGCATCGGTTTTCAAACCGCTCTTTTTGAGATGATATCATTTTTAATCTTTTCTAAAAGATCTGAAGCACACTTTTTTCCATCAAGAATCATTTAATTTTTGTGTACATAAGAAGTAAAGTTTTCTGCACCATCTTTATAGCGACCCGTCGTCTGATAATTTCGCTCTGGAACTGACGAAAGTGTGGAAAATAAGATCTGAGCAATCTCCATATTTGGACGAAGAATGATCGGAATAGAACTCATATTCGCAAGCTCAAAAGTGATATGGAGAAAGTGTCCAGGATTGATCAGGCCAGCAGTATTATGAACGACGAGACCGAGACGTGCGAGTGAGCTCTTTCCAGAGAGATGCGTCAGATAGTCATAGCTTCCGAACTCCTCGACACTCATCCCGAGCACCGTCACGCCTGGACGCAAGATAAATCCCTCTTCTCGAGTAACCACTACTTTCTCATATTCTGGAAGGATCTTATTCACAGGATCGATCGCATGGATCGAGTGTGGTTTCACTATGAGAAATGTATCCGAAAGACGGATATCATAGCTCGCTGGTTGGAGGCGTTTTTCATCAAACTCGGTAATACGAATCGAACCATCTTGAACTCCTTTGCGGATATCAGCATCAGAAAGATACATAAATATAAAAATAAGTATTAGTATAAAACAAGAATATACAATAATCCTCCACAATCAAGAGAAAGTGAAGGAAAATAGAAAGAAATATATCTAAATTTTTACTCATTTTTTAAAACACGAACTCACTTCATATAGTACTGTATAATTTCTTTATAAGTTTTTCAGAGCGATGCAGCATAGGTAGCTCAAATACCTGAAATACCCACTCCATGACCCGCACGAACTTTTCCGACTCAAGCAGGATCCGAAACCGACTGAAGATATGGTATATCCTTGCAATCTTTTCATCCATTCGTTTGACAGTATTCGAGGTATGATCGAGTTTTTCCATCGGAAGAACTAAAATACCATGCTTTCACTATCTGTCATACATATTTTATGACTTCAAATTTTGTATCCTGAACGGCTTTTGAGGTATTTGGAGATCTGAGTTCATAACTGTATCAAAGATATTTCTGGAATTCATCTGGATTATCCGATCCATCATAGAGTATGGTAGAAAATTTTCGATTTTGTGGATTCATATAGAAACTCGCATAACTTCTCGCTGCCACGATGATTGTTTTTATTTTTTCAGGAAGATCCGTATTCGAGACTTCTCAGATCCCACGCAGATAATCTTCGAGAGGAAGTTCATTTACAACCAGGAGTCTTCCATTTTGATTTCGGAGTGTTATTTTTCAGCGAAAGAGATTATCATTATATTTTTTTGCACTGTCCCAGTCAGGTAGACGTGACCAACTCGAAATACGCAGAACATCGCTCGAAAGTGAGAATGTTTTTGCTGTATAGATTTGATTTCCGATAGAAATTTTCAGATTCTCATTTCCATCAAGTACTATATTTGCTGTATCTTTCGAGGTAAATGGAACAATCTTCACTCCGGCACGTGCATTTGGTTTTTTCAGAGTTGCTGGTGCAAGTGTCATGGAAGCACCTGAGTAAGAAAGCTTTATCTGTATAGGTTTTCCACCGAAACTTGCCGTCGGAGTAAATACCTGACTATCTGTCCATGCGAGTCGTGTAGAAGGTATTTGAGAAGGAGGCTCTATAGTCTGATACGTCACCATATCTTCTGGTTCAACTGGATCGATCTTATACGGTTCTGGATTATAAATAGGCTTCACTGAACCGACACGTGCAGAAACAGTGGCCCGAAATTCCCCAAGACGATCATAAATATTGTTCCCAGGACAGTCAGTCATTCCAAGATCTCTGTGTCATATCAGACTCGGCGTCGTGACTGCTTTCCAAATACAATTTTCTCATTTTCCACATACCTTTGCTCATACAGAATCGGCGTTCACATCGATACCATACTTTTGTGCAAGCCAAGTGATCGTATCAAGAAGTCATTTTTCTTGATCACGATTCAGATGAAGTACATCATAATTTCCGATCACAGATATTCCAACTGTACCAGCATTGTCACCATAGACATGAGCACCTTCGGTATAATCACCACCAGCACGACCTTCATACACTTGACCTCTTTGTCCGATAATATAATTGTACCCGATATCTCACCATGCTCTCGTCTGTGCATGATAACTATAGATGGCACGTATCAATACATCATCCGTTGCATCCTGATCGAGTGATTCGGCTGTATGATGGATCACGATTTTCGATACTTTTTTTACTTTTTCTATCGGCCAAAAAAGCTTATGAATCCCTTCGAATCTTTGAATAGAAACCGTATTTCGTGCATCTGGATCCATAGCATTAATCGCAGTAAATTGATTTGATTCTTTGATTCTCGCATCATGTGCTGACTGTGTTTCTGTAATCACTTTTGGAGTTTCACCACGAGCGACCCAGTCAGCTTTTTTCTTGGTTACATACGAAGGTGATAGGTAACGAAGTGATTCATCGGCTCACCACTCAGCACGAGTAATAATACGTGGACCACTTTCCGCAAGGGCTATAAAACTACCAGGTGCAAAACTGAGTTTTTTTCATGTCGGTTCTTGTGAAGAAGAAATGACGAGAAAATCAGAAGGAATTTCTTTCTGGAATGTTACCTTTAGATGAATATTCTGAGTCGGATGAGTAACCAGTGGAAAGGTAGAAATCACAGAAATATCAGTTGCATCATCGATATCAAGAATACGATCGAATTTTTTCCCATCGATCGTCCATTCTACTTCTATATCGTCGTCTGCTGTTGGTATATAATCTGGAAAAACAAGAGAAAAACTCGTACGACTGGATGAAAAAGTCAGGTCTTTCTCTATGATTTTTTGTGAAGATGTATTGATTTTATCAGTAAATTGACCATAATCATATACCTCTTCCACAGCAAAAGAAAAAGTCAATGGTGAGACGATTCCGAACAAAAGAAGTAAAACAAGAAGAATCGAAAAAAATGATTGCTTTATTTGCATTTGAAGAAAAAAAAGGATACAATATCACCAATAAATCTCTATTTACCATATGCATTTCCACCCTGAAATCAAGGAATTCACGAAAAACACACTCATCCTGACGCTTTTTTTCACGCTTGTTTTACATCTTTCTTGGGGGTATATTTGACCATACCTTTGACTCGGTGCGAATGCAGACACTTCCAATGACGCAACCTTCCAAAGAGCTGATATCACCTATATAGGAAATATCGCAACCGCCGTTTCTCTGAATATATGACTGCAGCAAAAACAAACAGATGGAACGCCAGTAGATATAAATAATGATACCCTCTCTATCGCGGAAGTCCTCTCCAGTCCGAGCACTTCTGGAAAAAAACTGATCGCGAGCAATATGATCTATTTACAGTCGTATGTCAATCTCCTCAAAACCGATATCGTGGGACTTCTTGATCAGTCAACTGATCGCACGAAAGCACTCGATGAACAGATCGATCTCTTGAAAAGTTTTTATCTCAAAACCCAAGATAGAAACGCAACCCTCGATGAACAGATTGGTGATCTCAAAAATACTCTTACGAGCGCCACTTCAAATGTTGCTCAGGCAAAAGCCGATATGGAAACAAAATACAAAAATTTTGAATATGATGGCGTCGATATAGTGATAGCAAACTACGTAAGTGCAAAAAATAATGAAAGCCAAGCAAACGTCTATCTTGCCTATCTCCAAAGATTTCAAAAAGGTTATGCGATCCTCCAGGCAAAAAATAAAGTCGTCCTCGATACTCTGATCAATAATCACGAAGCGCTCATAAAACGTGCAACCGTCGTCATCCCTGACTCTGGGAATAATCTTCTGAAAGATCTCTGACTTCTCCAAAGTGAAGCAGACTTCAAGTCATCAAATCAATAATCATCCACTTTCGTTACTTCTCTTCTTCCCATGTTCAAGAAAATAATTACATATAGTACGATCACACTTATAGGAATAGTGGGGATTTTTGGAATGAGTGGAAATTTTGTATTTGCTGATACTTCTACAAATACTCAGACGACAACTGGAAACGTTCCTACAAGTACAGAAAATGCGAGTGCAAATACTGATGCAAGTAAAAATATTGCCCAAGCAGGATTACAGACAGTCGTAAGTTTTGTAAATACGATTTTGAGTATTTTAACGATCGTAGTGACACCCGCGATTGTACTCGCAAGTTGGCTTATGTCTCCAGACTGGACAACGGGGGATCTATTCAATCTGCGTCCAGTACTGCATAATATGTGGATTATGATATCCAATATTACCTATTTTATATATGCCGTACTCCTTGTATTTATAGCCCTCGCAACTATATTCAATAGTGAACACTATGGATACAAAG
>CANBWW010000020.1 GCA_947373235.1 Candidatus Altimarinota bacterium
CTTTATTCAATTTACTAAATCAAGATACAGTCTGCAGGGTTCATCATTCGGTAGACATTGATCAGTACCAGAAAGGAGAGACTGCATCAATCGAATATTTTCTTTTGGAGTGTCAGGCATTTCTTGAAGTAAACCATCTAAATCATCACGCACATAATATTGACAAACTTGATCATCTTTTTCTGAAAGTTGTAGATCTCCATCAAGATCACATTTATGTGATGTAAGCATATTTACAATCTTCCAATCTTTTTTCGAATCCACATCATCTTCGATATGCACTAAATAATTATATTCAAAATCTGCTTGTGATCTCTCATTTTGAACAATATCTTTACAAGACAGGGTAGATGCAATAAATATTCATGAAGCAGTGTTTATATTAGTCACTGTAGTAACTATTTCAGATTTTCATGCAATACTTCCCCCCGAAGAAATCTGACCTGAATTTGAGATTTCTTGTGTAGTTGGAAGTGTCCTTGGGATCAATGTGCAAGATGTACACAAAAAGAGTACTAAAAAAAATAGGTATCGCATAGAGAAAAAATTAAATTACCACTGTCCATGACTTCCATGACTTCCATGACTTCCATGACTTCCATGACTTGAAACAGTTGTAAGTGTACCACCATTAAATCAAGCTCATTGAATACTGGCACTTCCATTCGCATGACCGTTTACTATGAGATTATAGGGTGCTATACCAGGATTTGTAAATACAGTCCCATAAAGATGACTCGGTGTACTTGGTGGACAATCTCATCATGCTGCATAATAATTATTAACAGAGGTGGGCGTTCCGATTGCTTGTCAAAATGAAACTGTATTCGGAGTAGAACTGATATTGCAAGCACTTCCATGGGTTGAAGCATTCGCAGTAGAAACCATACCCACCATACCCATAGCGACAATACCCATCTTGAGTACATCTTCTTTCGTGATTTTTCCACTCTCATCAGAAAGAAAACCCTGAAGTTTCTTTTTAAATTTTGGAATGGATTTTTTATTGTTTTCAGACATATGAGAAAATTATAGAAGGATTATATGGATTTTTTAGTATTCAGAAAACTATTTTTCGAACCAGGAACGAAATATTTTTTCATTCTCTGGATCTTCCAGTTTTTCAAAAAGATAATCAAGCATAGAGATCTGGATACGTGTTTTATCATCCTTAGAAAAATTGGAAAAGAGGTTTCCATGCTGCGTAAATGCATACATAAGATCCACTCCAAGATAGGGTTTATAGACGTGATCTACATACCCTGGAAGTCCGTCGAGGGTACTTGCCTGTACACACATTTTGGTGACGGGGCTATTTGCCATTGCTTTATATGTTTCTTCTCACGTCGCGAGCAAAGGCGTCAGTAAGAAATCATCCATGCCCATACGCCCAAGCATACGAGATTCATCACTTGCATATACCTTTCCATCATAGTTATATGCAACTCATCAGATCGCTACACCCGATGGAGATCTCACATCCATATATCCACTATCAGTATTGTTAAATATTTTATTGAGGTACACTACTGAAAGCATTTCTCTTAAAAATATTCACTGCTTATTTTTTTCGAGAATATAATCCATAGAATTTTTATAAAACTCAAAATATTCATCAAGGGAATATTCGAGAGTTGCTTTTTCAGCAGCTGCAAAACCATACGGATTGAGCCATCGAAGTCCGATCGTGTTGAGTCAGAGAGAAATGTACGAATCTATTATATTGCGATAGTTCGCAAGTCATGGTTTCGTCCAGGTAGCAAGGGCTCACATCTTATAATTATTCGCTCCTCTTTTCCTCATTTCTTCGGTCCATCTCTGTATCCAATAGGTTACTTTTTCATAGCTATCCCCATCGTTCCACACTCTTTGCCAATTATGCGTTTCTTTTCCACCATCTAAGGAAGTACAGACATCAACTCCATTATCGAGAAGCCAGTGCATTTTCTCCTCATCCATGAGGGATAAGTTCGAAACCAAGGAAAAAGTAATATGCTTCTGAAGAAAGTGCGCTTTTTCTCGAGCATATGGTACGATAAACTGAACCACTTCCCAGTTCACAAGCGATTCTCCACCCTGAAATTCGATCGTGAGACCAGGAGAAGATGTATAAAAAATAGTATCGACCACTTTTCGAGCCGTTTCTTTCGTCATATCCATATTTTTTGCACTCATTGGAGCAACGGCCGCATGACAATAACGACATTTATGATTGCATCTGAGAGTCGTAACGATCATGTGAAGAGTTGGACCATACGCAAGAAAACTATTTTTTTGATTATACGCAATAATCGCACGATCGAGATAACGATCATTTTTGATAAATAACTTCTTTTCGAGCTCATCGTATTTTTCTCAGATCGTTATTTTTCCACTGATAAAATCATAAAATTCACTCTCAGAAAAATGTAAATAATAACCAAATTCGTTCGTTATTAGATATTTATTATTGGATTGCTTTTTAAAATAAAATGGGGCAACCTGCGATGAAAAGGATTCAATGTCCGTAGCAGTTAAGCTCATATATTTTTTTCAAGTAAAAGAGAAAGAGAATAATTCATAAATTCATCGAAAATGTTCTCAGGATTTTCTTCATCTATTTCGATACTTCCTGGAAATATATCTATAGAGAAATCTTGAAACACATTCCGTGCTTCGATAAGTATTTCTTCAGGATACAGGATATTATTTACGTTGAAAGTTTTTTTTGACATTTTTCAGTTTATTAGGATCAATAGATGAAATTTTTGGCTGTTTCATAAGAGTCGTTTCTGCTTCGATTTCAGCAAGAATTCTATTGATTTCTTCTTCATCGATCTTGAGTTCCGGATCATTCTCGATCTCACGAAGAATCTCATCGATATCTTTGTCAAAATCGATTTGACTTACAGGCGTCGTTGGTATCGAGGCAAAGTGTGGAAGATCCGCATAAGAACCAAGGGCACGCCGAACGATCGTTTCACGAATCACCTTGTTCTCTTCTTCTATTTTAAATCGAAGTGCTGTTGCAAGGAGTTCATCACTGTATTCAAGAGCAAATTTTTCAGTATTCCAAGATTGTCATTCTTTTGGCTGAATCTGTACGCAAATACTCTGAGATTCTTTTCGAAAAAAGAAATAGGCACGATCGAGAAAACTATATGCACTTTTCAGTACAATTGTATCAGAAAAAAGTCTAGAATCTACGGACAACTCAAGTCGATTATTTTCTGTATTTTGAGAGAGAAATGAAGTCATAATGTATGAAAAATATAGTCGATCATACACACTTTGTAGAAAAAGAAAATAGAAAAGAAAAAAGAAATCCTCGACATTTTTTGATTTTTTATCAAAATGTACCCATTCATTATTCCAAACTGTTTTTATGCACCTTTTGATCGATATTCGCTCATCTTCGTGAAGTTATAATTCCTCTCTTTCTTATGCGCAGTCATGGGTAAAATTTTGGAAGAGGTTTCATCCTGATGATATCATCAGTTGGCTTCTCTACGAAGATGAACATATTGATGAAGAAAATATTGTTTTTATTCCGAGAAATTCATTTTGAAGATCGAAGAAAAAACTTTCTTTTCATCAAAATGGACCCGATCGAATTCTTTCTTTTTCCCTCTGTGAAATGATCGACCATTCTCCGAAAACAATTCTTCATATCAGTGATATTTCCGACTTTCTCTACCCAAGAGTCAATCTCAATTGGTTTGAAAAAAAGAAAAAAGAATATAATTACAAAAAAATTCTCAGAAAAGCACACAAAATTATCGTTCCTCATTTTGATATCGGTCGAGAGCTCTCTGAAGTTTTTGGCGCTTCAGAAGAAAAAATGAATGTCATTCCCTATCTCACAGAAGAGATAAAAAAAGAAACAGATATCGCTATCTTCAATCAATACAATCTGCATCCACCGTATTTTTTTACAGAATGAACTGCAGGCGAAGAATGGAATCCTCTCGGACTTCTGAAGGCGTATTCTTCATATGTTCATGATTTCGAAGGAGAAACAAAACTTATTATCCATGGAAATCTCGGGGAAAATCTCGGATATATTTCGAGTTCTATTCGTGCGCTTGATCTGATCGATATGGTAAAAATCATCGGTATTCTTCCTCAAAAACACAAAAAAATAATACTCGGCAATGCCCTCGGTTGGATTTTTATAGGCCCATATTATAGTGCTGGTCCACAGATCGTAGAAGGAGAAGGATTTCATATTCCTTTGATTCTGCCCGATATCGGAGTTCTTTCGGAATATAGAGGCATACATATCCATCCGAATCACCTCGAAACACTGCCAGAAATACTCAAAAATCTAAAAAAAGGAAGGAAAACTGGAAATGAAAAAGATAATGAATGAATCATGAATGTTTATACAAAGATCATTGCTGAGTAAAATTTGCAAAACTCATCTGGATCATTAGAATACAAATATATTTGGAACGTATTTCTTATAAAAATACACATCTCTTCACTCACTTATCTATGTCAAAAATCTTTGGTATCGGAAACGATACAAAAAAATCGAGTCACTCGGAACATACGGAACATACGTCAACTGCTCATCATGAAACGACTTCAAAAGTAGAAGTAGAAATCCATGATCATAGTGAGCACGAAGTGGATGTTGGTCAGATCGCTGTCGATGTTCTCGATCTTTCTGAAGAGATTATCATCGTCGCGCCGGTTGCATGAGTCGATCCAAGTGAGATCGATATCGCGCTCTCGAGAAATATTTTGACACTTTCAGGCGAAAGAAAACACTCACCTCTCTATCTCGATGCAAAACGAATGCTCGTAGAAGAGTGTTATTATGGGCCTTTTTCGCGATCGATTATCCTTCCTGAAAATCTCGCCTTCAATAAAATCCGAGCAACCGTGGATCTCGGAACGATCCTCGTGCATATTCCAAAAATTTCATTTTTCTCAAAAAATATAAAAATCGAGAAATAATAGTCAGAAAGTAAAAAATGTTTCTTCCGTTTATTTGATATTTACGCCATGTTCTTCTGAAAAAATAAAAAAATCCCCGATGCGAGCGTCGCAAAAAAAGGTGTCAAAAAGGTAGATGCCCTTGTTACAGGTATGATTCTCAGCTGAGTGATAGCATCGATCTATGGAGTGAAAAAAATCCGTGAAAATAATGCAACCAAGGAAAAAGAAGAAGAAAATACTCATACACATATGATCGAAAAAGCTGAAACGGTGAGTAAAAAAAGAAGTATTTTAAAGCGTATTCTTTTTGGTAATAAATAATATGTTCCGTATTTTATTTTTCATTCTCATAAGCCTTCTTTCTTTTGGAAAGTCTTTCGAAGTTTCTGCTGAGATAAGCGATGAAACGGTTATTTCTCATATCGCAGACTGTGAAGCCGCAAGGCAAAATGGTACGATCGGATCCATCACTGATTTTTATTGTCCAAGTGGTGACAAAAGTATGGCCACTGGAAAACCTTTTTCAGACCTCGGAACACTCGCCTATGAGGTTACGGTTGCTTCTCTTTTTCAAGACGCTGATGGAGATACGAAAAAAAGCCTACAAGTACTCCAAGCAAGTCGGGAAACGGATATGAGTATATGGACGACTTCGATCAGCTCTTTTCGTAACTCGATCTCTACAACATATCATAACATCTGCCAGACAACTCCATGAGAAACATGAATATATAGCTCCCATGTTCGGAAAATAGTAAATGATTATCTCAAACAAAAAAAACAAAGCCCAACTACGGATTCATTGCCAGATGATATCTGCAATCAACTCGCGAGTAAAAAAGTGAATGCATTTGAGAATATGGCAACTATTTTTGCTTTTCAGAGTACAGCAAAATGAAAACAAAATTCAGAAGATCAATATATGAATGGCATAAAAACAAAATATGATGCATTTTTAGACAAATGGAATAGTTATAAACGAATATTCGCACAAGCTGTTATGAAGATGGATAGCTATATAAAAACTGCTGTGAAATGATAAGTAAAAATAAAAAATCTCATTCTTATTCAGAATGAGATTTTTTATTATCCATCGATATGTCCGAGAAGATACAGCCATTTTTGTGGATTTGTCATTCATTTTGTTGGTGATTCTTCAGTCTTTTTTACTTGGAAAATCATCGCATTCACATCAATATTTTCATTTCCGGTTACATCTGATTGTTCCACAATATTTATCACATCTTCTCCAGGAAGTTTTCTATTTTGTGTAGCCTTGAGAACAAAGTCTTGGTATGCTTTCGTTCGTATATACGTATTATCGGATTCTTTTTGGGTATTTCGAGCGAGAATATCAGCATTCGATTTTTCGAGAGAAGCGATATAGTTATTGATCTGAAAATCTTGATATTTATAAAAACCTACGAGATAAAACTCATAGAGAATAATGATAATCAATACGATCAGGATGTAGATAAAGTTCGTGCGCATCTTGCTTTTTAATTTCGTTTTCTTACAATATCCAAAATTTTCATTTCTCCAAATTCTCTCTATGAATTTACGCATTTTTCTGATCTCACTGGGCATATTTATAACTGGACTTTTGATTATGTTGGGGATTTCGAGTTACGATTACTACGAAGCGATTCATGCCGATGATCCTATAAATCCGACTATTTTGATCGATATGGGAGAATGAACCGTTGTGCGATGAGAAACAGCTATCGATCTCTCAGAGTCAGAATCTTACCAACTAAAAAGTGGGGACGCGATCGAAACAAAAGATGCCAGCAAAGGAACGATCACTTGGCCAGATCACAGTGTCACTCGTATGTGAGCCAACACTCGGATCGTCATATCGAAGATGGAAGTCAATCAAAACTATGATTCTATAAAAATATCCATGGAGATGAAACGCGGAAAAATATGGAGCAATGTCGTGAGAACGATGATCGGAGATTCGTATTTTGAAACCAAACTTCCGAAAAATAACATCGTTGCCGCCGTAAGATGAACGGTGTATGAAATCAATCTCGATGGTGGATATATACACGCCGTTACACACAGTATGGAACTTTCGGATATCAGTGGAAAATCTCTTTCTCTTCTTCCTGGAGAACTCGTAAGTAGCGATAATATCTGGATAAAAAAAGGAAAAGAAATCCTCGATGCAACGTGGGAAACATGGAACAATCTGACGGATCAAACATACCTCAAAACACGTACAGATGTACTTATTAAAAATATGAATCTCGTCGATGGAACCGAAAAAGCGAATAATATATTCGATCAGTTTACTCGTTGGATACTTTCATGGTTTCCGAGTTTTGATGCACTGAATATAACAAAACAAATCCAAGTAAATAATATCAATTGACTCATCGGATCAAATCTTTCCACTCTCGTGGAATACTATCAAAAATATCAAGGAAGTGGATTTCTCGAAGAACGCGACACGGTGAGAAATAGCATCATGCAGAAAATTTCCGAAACGAAAGACTCTACTTCTCTCCTTCTTTCACTAAAAAATAGTGCCGTCTGGGATATGGTAGAAAATACAAACATCGCTCTTCCATGAGCAGAAAAAGTGATCGGAAATTGACTCGATCAAATACAGTGAAGTATACAAGAAATCCGAGATGTGATCAGTCAAAAAAATCTGAATGAAAATATGCAAATACAAGTCAAAAAATGGCTCTCATTTTAAAAAAATCCTCACTCAATGGTGAGGATTTTTTGAAGATAATTTTATATAAAGTGGATCAATAAAAGGGCAAGGAGTCAGAAACTGATACTCGTAATAAATCCGAGAGCCACACGTTTCCCATACTCTTTTTCTCAAAAACGATATGCAATAGAAGCCTTCACTACATTATTCGACATTACGGCGATCAGTATCGTCGTTGCAGCGATGATAAGCGTCGTAATTCCCGCTTTTGCATTTCCAGAATATGCCATATTTATAGCGTCTACGTCAGCTAAACCAGAAATTAAAGCAAGTCCGTAGTTCGAAATTTCTGGCGGAATCTGATTTTGATACACACTTCCAAGAATAGAAAGAAACTTGATCACTACAATCAGTCCTGCAAATTGTATCGCGGGAAGAAGTTGAAATGGACTTTCATAAGCCTTCACTTCTCGTTCGAGAGAAACGACTCATTTTTCGAATGGAGAAAAAAAGTGAAAATATCATGAAACGATCAACAGTCCGAGAAACATAGCTAAAGAAGGAAAGAAAATCGTTCAGAGAATAGCCGGATAGATCACTCCAGCAACGATAATCACTCGAAGCAGCATAATACATGAAGAAACAAGCGTAGCAACGACATATGAATTGCGATGTTCGATATGTTCTTTACTTTTATGAGCCATCGCAACCGTAGTCGCCGTCGAAGATATAATCCCACCGATCGCTCCAGAAGCGATGATTCCTCATTTTGAGCCAATCATTCGAGAAAGGAGAAATCCAGCATATTCTACACCTGCCATGATAACTACGAACATCCAAATCCCATACGGATTGAAAAATTTTGCCACCAAAACTGGATGTGTCCAAGCAAGATTTCACTGATAGATCCAGTTAGTAACATCTAAAATCGAATATTTTATATCTGGAAGCAATGGAAGTACGACCAATGCAATCACTGCGAATTTCAGAGAATCGCCAAGTTCCTCACGAGAAAATCGTGTTTTCAATTCATAAAAATACTCTTTCGCAGAAAGGAGTAAGAGAAGAGAGATGGTCAAAATGACCGCAAATGTCGGCTTACCAAGAAGGACAATTACTCCTATAAAATAGGTTATCAATCCGGCATATTCACTCGTTGCACCGACTTTATCTCGTGCAAAAGCCGAATATCCATACGAAAGAAAGATAAAAGCTCATGACATAATCGCTCAAAAAAGTATCCAAATATGACTTTGGAGTGACTGATCAAGCCACGTTGCAATCGCACCAAAAAATGCAATCGACGCATAGGTACGAATTCAACCAAAACCACTCAGTGAAGGTTTTTTTGTATGCGTTCTTGGTATTTCTCTTTCTGCACCGATCAATCCTCCGAGAACGATGGAAAGAAGAAATCCTATAAATATAGATGAATCCATAGAAAAAAGTATATATCTCTAGGATATCAGGTTCATCTTTTTTTTGCAACTATTCAGATATTAAGAACAAAAATCCTCCGAGTTTCGGAGGATTTTTATTACATACCTTTTGCTTGATAGAGATTTCGACCAACTCGTTCGATATGTTTCTTGTTTTGGAGATTCATATAGATTGTTGTTGTCTTGACCTTTCTGATTTTTAATACTTTTGCGGTGATTTCTTCGGTAGAAAGTGGAAGTTTTCCTTTTTGGAAAATATCCAAAATCACATCGAGAACGGTTCCATCTTTATATCCCCAATCTTTCAGAACGTAGATACCACGACCGATCAATACAAACTCAGAGTTTCGGATAAGTTCATTATGAATGGTTGATATTTTTACAGCTTCATGGAAATGTTCAGTGATCGCATTCGCAATATCGAGAAAGTGCATTGGTTCCTTCATTTTTTTGAGGGAATAGATCGCCTTATCCTTCAAGGTAGAAGGATTCAGAATTTTCCATTTTTCCAGTCCGACAAATTTCTCTTCACCTTTCACAACATCAAAATAAATATCGATAATGGAGTCGATCATAATCGGTTCTATTTTTCCAAGAGCAGAAAAAAGATTGATCTTGATCATTTCATAAAGAACAGTATTTTCCATAATATCTCCCTTCTTTTTGAGAATCTTTACAGCTTCCTTATGGACCGCTTCAATCTGTTTTTTCTGAATATCAGGAAAATGATAATATGTACGAGTTCCGAGTTGTGGTTTTGATCTCTGAAGATTGAAGTTTGCTTGAAGGAGTACATCGATCACATTTTCATTCACAGCATCCGTGAAACCAACCTCTGCAATAATAGCATTAATAAGACGATCTCGAGTCATCACTCCTCCGTGCATTTTTAATATTTGTTCACCTGCTTCTTGAATACGCATGAGTGGACTCGAACGGATAATACGTCCGATTTTTTTGATACCAACATCTTCGATCTGACGAACTCTTTCACGAGTGATTCCATATGTATCACCAATTTCCTGAAGAGTTTCACGATTTCAATTCATACCGATACGACGAGCAATAACGGTACGTTCTTTTTCAGCAAGAGAATCCAAAATGCCTTGAAATACAGTATTTATGTCGAGAGTAGTACTCATAAAAGGAAGGAATTAATGTAATGAAGATGTGGAATTTCAGGAAAGAAACTGTCAATTGCAAAGGTGAAAAAATGATATCCACTACAAAGTCTCTAAGAAGAATAATAGGTGTTTTTACGGAAAGTCAAGTTTAAATTGGGAGCGACATATTCTTGTTTGGATCATTCTGTGATGCCCTCTCTCATTTGCTATCGATGATATCTTTATATTCATCAAATACGCTTGGTTCTTTTTTATCCAGATAGCTCATTCATGCCAAGGCTTGTTTTTCACTTTTCGAAAAAAAGAAAGAGAAAAAAAGTATCAAAATAACGAGTGTGAGCAATATCTGACACCCGAAAAGAACTGTGGTTTGGCTGGAAAAATTTTGAAAAATCAGAGCCATAGAGAGAAAATGCACCAAAGACGTCAACATCATCGCATCGATAAAAACGATCGCTTGTGCGTCGGAAAGACGAAAAGGAACATAGGCACGGAGTTGTTCTTTTTTCGAATGAGAAAGCAAGAAAAATGCTATAAGCAAAACTCACAACAGCATCCCATAGCCAATATAACCGGAAAAAAAAGAAAATGCCCCAAAAGTATGAATGCTTCCATCCATATAAACGAGTCGCATCCACGGGAAAAAAAGTACGATCAGAACCAAGATATTTGAAAATAAAATCGCTTTTCCAGAAAATCCGAGTCGATACGAGCCGAAAGTGAGCCTCGAAAAAAAGCCAAGAATTTGTGCTTTTAGTTTTCGGTTTTTAGAATTCCGTATATAATCCATAAAAATAAGAATTTTAAGTTTGTAACTTCGATTTCAAAAAATAAAAATACTCAAAAAAGGTTCTCGGGAAGATTTATTCTTCAAAAGACATTACGAATATATATCATTTTTTCAAGTCAATATGCGTGATTTTCATAAAAATATTTTTTATATTCTGTGGATATTTGAGAAAGATTATTTCCTCCAGTCAATTCGAAGTCTCCAGTCTCTTTTGAGTGGAAAAGAAATAGAAAAATCAGGAATTTTTTTCTCATGGATCCATCATATTTTCCAAATCGGACCAAAAGCTTTCCTGGAAAATCCAAAAGCAATAACTATCGGTTGCGCCTTCATCGGACCTCTTGCATTTCTTATTTCTCATACCCGTACAATTTCCCATGAAATACCTAAAAAATAAAAAATGATTCACGATTTTGGAACTCATGATCGGTATGACGATTTTTTCTATGATCATGATCGTTATTCTGGATAGTGTTGCGAATATAACGATTGCTCGAACGAAAAGCATGAATCGGGTCACGCTTCTGGAAGAATTGTATTATTTTTCAGAAAGTCTCGCAACAAAAATAAAAGACGGCGGAACGCTCGACTATGAGGAATATTGGAATCGACAGATCGTCGGAACAAATGTGGGTTCTGGGCACTATCTCACACCTACGGGAGATGGAAACTACGGAGCTGGTGGAAGTACAGGAAGTACAAACTACGGATCATGACTTTATCTTTGTAGAAGTGGAGACATAAGTGTATGATGAGTTCGCATGTGAACCGGTGGTTGTCTCACAGCCAATCTGAATGACAGCTGAAATCCACAAGCTGGAAAAATGCAACGATATGGGGAATATATGCTCCAATATATGGACTACAACGGAAATGCTGATACTGATCTCGGTGATGAGGATGGAAATGGAAATATTATAGGAGATGAGGATGATCGAGATATCGGGGATGGACCAGAAGTACTCTCAGGAGCAACTCCTGAACTCTATCTGTATGATCCGATCCAAAAAGAACGTACATTTTTTCGATGGAACTATGCTCCTGATATTGGCAATCCAGGTCTTTGTAATATAGCAACTTGAAGTGGCTGTCTCGGTAATATACAGATACTCAAACTGAAGGGATATGATATTGGATTGGGTCATTCTGGAATTACTAGCGATACGGGAGCATTTGATGGAAAAATCGATACATGGATCTGTCGCCCAGAATGGAAGTGTACATGACCAAGTATCCCTGGATATCCTGGAAATCTTCCATCATGAACGGGAAGTGAATGGATGAATCTTTTTCCTGACTATATCAATGTAAAACAAGTGCAGTTTCAAATATTTCCAAGAAAAGATCCATGGAGAGCATGGGCAGCACCAGATAATCTCACACCAACAGCATGATTTGTCAGCCCATTTATCCAACCATACGTCCGACTCACGCTCTCACTTGGACTTTCGTGGGATCAGAGAAAACTCATAAAAAACGATGATCCGACGATATGACTCACCACAACTATCAGTCTCTGAAGTAGTGATGAGTCAAACTAAAAAATATCAAAATCCTTCCTCCGTTTTCAATCTTTTTTAATATATGCTTTTCAAGAATAATCGTGGTTCTGCCATGATCATCGCGCTCGTCATTTTGATTCTTTTGACGATTATGAGTACAGTTTTTATAGAAAAATTATTTCGCTTTAGTCAAGCCAGTGATGGAATAGAAAACTCAAATATGGCTTACTACAGTGCTCTCTGAATCATAGAAGAAACACTCTATGGACCATGAGTCAATAAATATACTCCGTGGAATGTGAGTTCTGGAGCCAGTGTAAAAAATGCCTATACTGGGAAAACTATGACCGTCTATACAGGATCTACGAGCGTTCCTTATTCATGAAGATGAGATAGTCCATATGATTCCAACTATAATATCATCGGGATAGGAGAACCCGTGCAGCTCGTTATTCCAAATGGTATAGACTGGTCAAGTGTTACTTTTCAATTTCGAGTACCCAAAACAGAAAGTGGTATGACAGATACCACGGTAGCTATATGAACCAAAATAAATGCCCAAACAGGAGTTATACTCTGGACTCTCGCCTCTTCATGAGGTCTTTCACTCTTTGCAAGTGGAGAAACGAATATTGTACAGGCTTCAGATATTAATACTAATTGGAGTATTCTTTCGGAAAATGGAACATCAAATGCAGGTACGTCATCTCAATTTTGAAACTTCTATTTAAGTAATCCTTGAATGTGTACAGGCTATGCTTGTACACTGAAACTTTCGATGATACGATCGGTACCAACTGGGAGCAATGGCCCAACCTTGAACTTTCTCGAATACAAAATCACAGGCTTTACATCAACTATTCCATCTCAATATATGACACTCCATGCCGAGTGATATTCGCAATGATTTCTCAGAACCAAAGAAATCCAATTTCCTCAGATCACGACCAACACGGCCCTTGACTTCGCTGTTCTCCAATAAATTATGCAACAAATTATCATCTCTTCAGAATCTGATAGCGATCAACGAATCGATAAATTTCTCAAAAAATTTCTCACCGAAGCTCCTCTTGGGTGAATCTATAAGTGGCTCAGAACCGGGAAAATCAA
>CANBWW010000021.1 GCA_947373235.1 Candidatus Altimarinota bacterium
AGTGACTTGATCTCATCATAGTTTGCATACAGTTCCTTATATTCTCGGTAAAGAATCACAGTTTTTTCGAGAGATTTTTTCTTTTGATTCACGGACTTCAAACGTTTCAGATCAGTATAAATCGTCGGATCAGCAAGTTCTGATTCGAGTGATTCGTATTCAGTTATAAGATTATCGAGTTGGAATTTCATGAGTAGTATTGATTTTAGGTCTCCATTATATGGAAAAATGGAAAAAGTCGAGCGCAATAAATAGAAAAACCAAGCAAGAAACTGCTTGGTTTTATTTTTGCGATTGAGACTTTCGACTACATTTGGAATTGAAGTTTGAATCGCAGCAAATGATGATCATCTGCTTTTTGAGGAAAAAAATCCTCTTGTGAAGCTTCCGGATTATTTATTACGCGAACGCAACGCTCAAACGAAATCTCCTTATATTGATTTATAAAAAACAACTTTCAGAGCAGCTTACACAGATCACCTAATTCATACAGAAAAACAACTGAAGAACAAGATGACTCAGGAAGCTTATAGAAATGTATTTCTTTCTGTTCCTGCATGAGTTCATATATTTTTTATCTTTTTTTGTATTTGTCTACTTTTACTTATGAAAATCTCTTTCCAGCAAGGAAAAATGAGGAAAAGAAAAAATCTGAAAACTTGCTTTCTTACTCATTTTTTCTATACTGCTCGAGTATTTTTCCTGCCCAGATGGTGGAATGGTAGACACGGAGGTCTCAAAATCCTCTGCCTTACGGTGTGCGGGTTCAAGTCCCGCTCTGGGCACCAGATTTATATAAAATATATCGCTTTTAGAAATATCTTCGGAAACGCTCATGAGATATTTCTAAAGTCCATATGTCGGTACGTATACGCATTTTGTTTTTTGAATCATGGAACCTCTGGTTCCTTAAAAAAAGACACTTTTAGCCGGAAAAACCCTTGCGAAGGATGGAAGTTCTCTTGGGGTAATAAATTTCACTCAGTTCATTTATTTTTCTCATTCCACTTGAACTATGGCTGTAAAAAAAAGAATTCCGTCCGTAAAAGCGGCATCTGATAAAAAAACCGTGGGACCATGGCACGACTACATCAATCCACCACTCGATGAGATCGATCTGATTATCGAAAAATACAATTTCCATGAACTCGATAAAGAAGCAATTCTTGAGGAAAATCAGTATGCACGTGTCGATACGTATGATGAATATCTGTTTCTCGTTTTACATTTTCCAAAATACGAACCAAGTACCGAAAGATATATCCAAAATGAACTCAATATATTTATCTCGAAGGAGTATCTTCTCACTTTTCGATATTATCAATCACTGACGATGAAGGGAATCTATGCGAATTATGAAAAAATGATGCTCACGGGTGAACATATCAGTCCAGCATTTATCCTGTACGACATTATTGAAGGATTTCTCGATAAGACGATGAAAATGCTCGAAAGATTCGGGAAAGATCTGAAACTGATAGAAAGAGATCTCTTCACGGCTCGTGGAACTGACTTAATCAAGTCGATCATGACAAGAAAGCGCAACATCATCACCTTGAAACATATGATGAAGCCGCAGATCGGCGTTCTTAAGATGATCGAAATCCGGATGAAAGAACGTTTTTCTGATGAAGTGGAACTCTATTTCGAAAACCTCGAAGATAAACTGGATAAGATATTCTCAGAAATCCAACTTCTCCAGGAAAATATCGACTCGATGGAAGATACCCTCAAAAGTGTATTTGAACTCGAAAGTAATACCACGATAAAATATCTGACGACTTTCTCAGCTTTTATGCTCCCACTTACGTTGATCACCGGATTTTTCGGAATGAATGTCCAAAATGTCCCTTTTGCGAATACTCTCGTCTATGGATCGATCGGAAGTACTCTGATCGTACTCGTCATTCTCATGATTATTCTCCATAGAAAAAAAATATTATAATCCATTAAAAACATTTCTTTTTCGTGATTGCTTCTCTTCTTTCCATCGGTCTTATTTCACTCGCTTCTATGAGTGGATCAGCCATACCTGCAGATATACCCACTCCTGCAAAAATAGAAACCAAAATGATCCCTGTGATCCAAGACTGGAAAACTCGCCTCAAAAACCAAGATGCTCAGATCGATACTTTTGTCAGCAAGACGATCAGTCTGACGGATCCAAACTACGAACCAACAGATCTCGTAAGTGTGGGAGGAATCCCAGAAATCGGCGAAGCTGGACGGGTGAATAAAATCCGGAAAGTTGCTCGTGACTCACTCTGGATGATGGCTCGTGATTTTGACCTTACTTTTTGACAACCGATGATCGTGATTTCCGCGTATCGAAGTGCCGCTTATCAGCAACGTATGTGGGATCTCGGAAAATGTACCGATAGCCTCTGTGCACCTCCTGGTCACAGCGAACACCAACTCGGACTCGCAGTTGATCTTTTTGATGCAAGTACCGTAGAAGACTATTATAAAAATCCAAAATACGTCGCCTACGTCAAATGGCTTCAAAAATATGCCCATCTCTATGGTTGGACGCAGAGTTACCAGAACTGAGAAGACATCGATGAATACGAAGTAGAGCCATGGCACTGGCGGTATGTCGGAGTTGAACTCGCAACCAAGCTTCACAAACTTGGTTGGACCCTCACACAGTATAACCGATTCCAGTATCTGATGGACTGGAGATAGAAGATCCGGCGATGAGTTTCATATACTTTATACACACAAAAATGCTTTTTTCAGAACTACCGATTATAGAACCGATCCTCCGCGCAATCAATGATGAGGGATATAAAAATCCAACTCCAATCCAAGAAAAATCCATTCCCTCTATTTTGAAATGACGTGACTTTCTCGGATGTGCACAAACCGGAACCGGGAAAACTGCTTCTTTTGCGATCCCGATTTTACAACTTCTGACGGAAGGAAACTCACCAAAAAATGAAAAGACTTTCTCAAAACAGAGAAAAATCAGAACCCTGATAATGACTCCAACTCGAGAACTCGCCATCCAGATCGAAGAAAGTTTTCGTGCCTATGGGCGATATACTTGACTGACGGCTACAGTGATATTCGGTGGAGTTGGACAAGGAAAACAAGTCGAGAAACTCCGTGCATGAGTCGATATACTCATCGCGACTCCTGGGCGGCTTCTCGACCTCATGAATCAAGGATATATCTCTCTTCGAGATGTGGAGATATTTGTACTCGATGAAGCAGATCGTATGCTCGATATGGGATTTATCCACGATATCAAAAAACTTCTCAAGGTACTTCCAGAAAAACGACAGACGCTTTTTTTCTCAGCAACGATGGCTCCAGAAATACAGAAACTCGCAGGAACGATCCTCAGAAATCCTGAAAAAGTCGAGATCACTCCCGTTTCTACGACCGCAGAAACGATTTCTCAACACGTCTATCACGTCGATAAGGTAAATAAAAATCCACTAATTGTGCATGTCCTGAAAGATCCAAAGATAAAAAATGTACTCGTGTTTACACGAACAAAACATGGAGCGGATAAAGTAGCAAAATTTCTCAATGAAAAAGGGATCGGTGCAGAAGCCATTCTCGGGAATAAATCTCAAAATAATCGTGAAAAAGCGCTCGCGAATTTCAAAAGTCAGGAAACTCGAGTACTCGTAGCGACGGATATCGCCTCACGTGGGATCGATATCGATCAACTCGAATACATGATCAACTACGATATCCCGAATATATCTGAAACCTATGTTCATCGTATCGGACGAACGGGTCGAGCAGGCGCTCGTGGAGTTGCATTTTCATTCTGCGAACACGATGATCTCGAGTTTCTCCGAGATATCGAAAAACTCATTTCTCAGAAAATCCCAGTGATCGAAGATCATCCATTTCCAAAACAAGTGATGACAAAATCACCACCAAAACCACAGAGACAATTCACTCCCAGAAATGAAAGATCTGAAAAACAAAGTTCAGATTTTCCGAACAAACGTGAAAAATGAGGAGATAAACCAAATGAAAGAAAACCAGCCTTTGCAAGAAAAGAGCCTACAAAAAGAGAATGGAAACCGAAAGCTCCACATATCGATGGAGGAAAAAAGAATTTCCACTCAAAAAATGACGCTCCAAAGTTTGGAAAACCAAATTCTGAGAGATAGAAAAAAATTTTCAGATAAAAATCTAGAAGCCTATATTCAAGGACAAAAAACTTCCCATTTTGGGAAGTTTTTTATTTATGGAAGAATTACAGTACTGGTAATCACCTCTTCTTCAACAACTATAATCGGTTCTTCGATGATGAAGTCTCTGGTTGGATGATAGAAAGAAAGAGAACTTTCCCCTACCTCTGCGATCACTTTATCGAGAACTTCTGAAAGTGGAACTTCCACCTGTGTTCCCTTTTCCATATCTTTCAGCTGACACACTCATTTTTTTGCTTCCATAATACCGATCACGAGAACAAATCTGGCACCCACTTTATTTGCCTTTTTTAGTTGGACTTTGATCGATGGAGTCCCCAGTCCGA
Source organism: Candidatus Altimarinota bacterium (assembly GCA_947373235.1). Taxonomy (GTDB): domain Bacteria; phylum Patescibacteriota; class Gracilibacteria; order BD1-5; family UBA2023; genus CANBWW01. The sequence continues at coordinate 4,505 of CANBWW010000021.1, forward strand.
TAAGACTATTGAGACCACGACGACGTGCCTCAATATTGAGCGGAAGAGAAAGTTTCTTCGCATCATCCCCGAGTTGCATGATATAGAGATGAATCTGGTCTTTATTTTTGAGTTTCACTCCACGATCCATCATTGCTTCGATGAGACGCTCCGCACCAAATGCAAAACCAACAGCTGGAACCTCAGTCTTATATCCGATCGATTTTGCAAGACCATCGTATCGACCTCCACCACCAAAAGCATCCTGTGTGCGTCCAGAGCCATCAACAAATTCCCAAACTGTATGCGAATAATAATCGAGTCCACGAACGAGCGTATGATCTTCTTCGTACTTTACTCCAAGTATATCGAGATATTCCTTCACTTTACTATAGAATTCGAGTGAATCTTTTTTAAGAAAATCGACCATTTTTGGAGCGATTTTCAGAAGTTCTTTTACATCTTCATTCTTCGAATCGAGAAGACGAAGAGGATTTTTTTCAAGGCGTGCAAGATCAGTCTCATCGAGGAGATGTTTGCGTGTTTCAAAAAAAGAAGTCAGCTCAAGGAGATATTTCTCACGTTCTTTTGGAACTCAAAGAGAATTTATTTTGAGAGTATACGAATCTTTGAGCCCGATCCCATCAAGGATATTTTGCATCGTGTACATCGCTTTTGCATCGAGAATCGGATCTTCTTCACCGATGATCTCAGCACCAACTTGGTGAAATTGACGATAACGACCTTTTTGTGGACGATCATAACGAAAATGTGGTTCGATATAATACAGATAAACTGGTTGTGGCTCTTCTCTCATACTTTCGAGATAGGCACGCATAACTCCAGGAGTTCCTTCTGGTTTGAGAACCACTTCACGACCTCACTTATCCGTAAAATCAAAAAGTTCTTTTTTAACGATATCAGAACTTTCTCCACTCGAGTGTTCGATGAGTGACTTCAGTTCGAGAATCGGCGTCGTAATACGACCAAAACCATTGGTTCTAAATTCATGACGAGCTACTTTTTTAAGGAACGTAAAATACCGCTGATATTCACCAAAGATATCCTGCATACCGCGGACTCGTGGAGGTATTTCCATAAAAATTGTATGAATTAAGAAAATGAGAAAGGTAGAAAAGTCTCAAGAAAAATCTTGAGACCCGTGATCCGTATGAAATCGATTCAGACAGACTGTTTATCTGTCTAATATATAAGAAAAGGGAAGAAAAGCAAGAACGAAACTATCTATTTTTTGCAAACTTTGTTCACATCATTCTCTGTATAAAGAAATTTTGTAGTATTTCCATCTCTATTTATAAATCGACCAGCTGGCTCTTTGTGTTCATCTTGTAGAGTAGAGTATATTCCATCTGGACTGATAATATTTGCAAAATGGTCACCAGGCACAATATTCAAAACTTTTGAATTTATTTGTGCTGGGATTTCTGAAGAAAGAATTGAGTCAGTTGTATATGTTTTGAGTCATGAGAGATTCTGAACACACTCAACTCGTCATCGAAAAGTAACGATGACTGCAGAAGCTCCATCGGGAGTTTTAATTGTCTGTTGTACACCATGAGGTTCTCACAAGTCTTTACATCATACAAGTGTAAGAGTAGAAGTAAGGAGTAAACTCGAAATTGTATTGTTCATAATAAGAAAGGAATATAATAATCGTTTTGTAAACATGACATTATGTATTTTAAATAAATTGTCAAAACTTGTTTTTCATTTTTTTTCTATATACTCATCTCAAAGCCAATCTCGTACTTGAATATGAGTTCTTCAAACTCTTAAAACTGCATTCCGTTCGAAATTAAAACTCGCTCCGCTCACTTTATTTGACCTATGAAGCTTACAGCTTCTTAATTCTGCGTTCAGCTCGAAAATGCCCCTTTGCAACTTTGTTGCATTGGAAATACCCTTGGGGTATCGAGCAAGCTCTATTTTCTCACTTCACTTGAATTATGGAATTCAAAAATCTTTCCCTACTCGAACTTCGCGATCTGATCAATTCTGGAAAAACTACCAGCAAATCCATCTATGATTATTTTTTGGAACGAAGTACAAAGTACAATCCAGAACTCAATGCATATAATACACTTCCATCGGAAAAAAATCCAGACAATGGATGAAATGGAAATGTCGGTCTTGGTCTTCCAATAGGCGTGAAGGATCTTTTTTGTGAAAAATGAATTCGTACCACCGCTAGCTCACTCATGCTCGAGAATTTTGTTTCACCATATGAATCAACCGTAACGGATCGAATGAAAAAGGCAGGATTTATCTCATTTTGAAAAACGAATCTGGATGAGTTCGCGATGGGTGGAAGTGGTGAAAATAGCGCGTTTGGTCCAACCAAAAATCCATGGGATCCAAGCCGTATTCCTGGTGGATCATCATCTGGATCAGCAGCAGTAGTAGCTGCCGGACTGGTACCAGCAGCACTTGGAACAGATACGGGAGGATCGATCCGACAACCTGCAAGTATGTGTGGGGTGGTAGGATTTAAACCTGGGTATGGTCGCAATAGTCGTTCTGGAGTCATAGCGATGGCATCAAGTTTGGACTGTCCCGGATACTTCACTCGCACCGTTCGGGATGCTGGGCTTCTCTATGAAATAACGGCTGGAGCCGATCCGATGGATATGACGAGTCTCACAAAAGATACAAAAATAGATGAGAAAATCTGGGAGAAAAAAGATCTAAGTGGCATAAAAATCGGAGTACCAAAAGAATACTTTATCGACGGAATAGATCTTGGAGTAAGACATGAAATAGAAGCAACTATAGAAACCTGCAGAGCTCTCGGCGCTACGATTGTCGATGTCTCACTTCCGCATACGGAATATGGGATTTCTGTCTACTATATCATCTGTCCAGCCGAGGTATCCTCGAATATGGGACGATACGATGGAATTCGTTATGGACATGTGGCAGATGGAAGTTTCAATATCGCGAAAAATCGCGAAGAAGGTCTTGGTTCAGAAGTACAAAGACGTTCTCTGGTCGGTTCATACGTTCTTTCTTCTGGTTTTTACGACGCATACTATAAAAAGGCTTCTGCTGTGCGCGAACTTATCCGTGATGATTTTACTCAAGCATTTAGAGAAGTCGATGTACTCCTTACTCCGACAGCACCGACGGTCGCATGGAAAATCTGAGAAAAATGATCTGATCCACTCGCACTCTATCTCGAAGATATATTCACTATCCCTGCTTCCCTTGCTGGACTTCCTGGGCTCGTGGTTCCTGTTGGTTTTGCATCTCCAAAAGATGATGCATCTCTCGAACTTCCCGTTGGCATACAGATAATCGGTCCAGTCCTTGGAGAAGAAAAATGTCTCCTCGTCGGAAATGTCATAGAACAAGCTCTGAAAGAAAAAATCGGTTCTAAGCATCCGAAAATTTGGTAAATTTTAGAAAAAAGCTCTCATAAAAATATGAGAGCTTTTTATTGGATTCAGAGAATTTCTTTCAGCTTTCCTTCACGATGCAATAACGCAACATCATCGTATCATCCAAGACACTCATCGTCCAGGAAAATCTGTGGAACGGTCCGCATTCCTGATTTTTTATAGAGCTCAGAAAAAAGCTCGGGTTTCGAATTCACATCTACTTCTTCAAAAGTCGCACCAAGAGAAGATAAAAGATGTTTTGCTCTGATACAATAAGGACAATAATCCTTCGTATAAAGTGTAAGCATAAAAATAAATTATAAGGTTTCTTTCTTGCCATGGATTACTTTTTCTGGAAACTGAACTGAAAAATCATTCATTCCCCCAAGCAGGTTATAACTTTTAATATTTTCCTTTTCAAGAAACTGGCAAGCTTGTCCAGATCTTCATCCCGAACGACAGATAAAAATAATTTGTTTCTCAACGTTGATTTCATTTTTTCTGAGTGGAAGCAGATGAAGTGGAATCAAAATCGCCTGAGGAATATGAATTTCTTCATATTCATCGGTATTTCGTACGTCGATGAGAGTGATCATTTCTGGAGAATTTTCTAGAAATATGGAAAGTTCCTTTGGGAGAAGAGTGAACATAGTAAAAAATATATTCCCATACTATAAAAATAAGCTTGAGTTTCAAGCTTATTAAAAAAATATGTTAGTAAGGGTACATTGCGCCAAAATCGCATCGCATTTCTCAGGAAGTATAGCTTTGCAAAAAGTTCGATGAAGAACTACTATATTTCATACGGTTTACCCAACTATCATTAGCAAGAACAGTAGTTGATCATCCAACCGGTTGCCAACCATACGTCGTTCCCCAATAGGTAATATTACTATCACCTATTACGGATGATGGACAATTGGTAACACCTATTCCTGGCCAAAGTACCGTGTGTATGCGTATCGATCATGGTCTCGCTTTGGAAAAAGTAATAGTATTCCAGTTTCATAGATTGAGGTTTCCTGCATCATCTCGACCAGGCACAAACATATCATACGACGTGGACGGATTGAATATACGATAATACCTTGTATCATCAGCTCGCTGAAAAATCGTTCCATTTCCCCAAACATTCCAACTATTTGAACTCACTCTATATGCACTGACGGGCAAGACAGAAGCAAGAAGAAATGATGATATCACAAAAACGACTATTGATTTCATACGCAAGTAAAATTATTTTTTAATCTGTTGTTTTAAAGATTCGATATCTTCATGCATTTGTTTTACCTCATCTTTGAGATTAGCAATATCTTTTTGATCTTGATCATGCAGACGAGAAAGCTCTTTCACTGATTCTATAAGTGGCGCGACAAGATTTCCGTACTGAACAGTTTTTATAGTCATACCAGAGGCTGTTTGAGTTTCACCGACCAGTTCTGGGAATACTTTTTCTACCTCCTGAGCAATGACGCCGACACTCTTGATACCAGTATCTTTCCATGCAAAAGTATATCCATTGAGTGCTTTTATCTTTTCGAGTGGAGACTGGATCGGCACGATATCTTTTTTGAGACGACGATCAGAAGTATAATAATAGTTTTGAGCAAAAATATTTCCATTCACAGTAAGCTTTGTATTGATAGCTACCTCACCATTTGTATCATTGATAATAAAAGGGCGAAGAGCATTCCATTGTCATGTTTGATCTCCTGGATTTGTAAGTAAGAAATAAGTGTTTGATCCATCATTTCGAATCATAAATCCGTAATTTCCCCAAATCGCTCGAAATTGTGAATATACTCATGAAGCGTCATTAAGATAACGAGAGATGATTTGACCAACTACATCGAGTTTTGAACTCGGATTGGTCGTTCAAATACCAACATTTCCGTTATTTAAAATATTGAAAGCATCACCTGTTTGTGGATTCCAAAGAGCGGTTCGTCCACCACGATTGGCAAGTTCGATGCGTTGATTGATATCATTATTAATAGAAAGTCGAATATACGCGTTTCCTGCACTGGAAATAAAGTTTACAAGTGCCGGACTCGATCATGCAACAACGAGTTTATGATCAGGGGTTGCTGTACCGACTCCTAAATTTCCATTTACAATAGCATTTCTATTGACGGTGGTATTTCCATTCACCATTAGATTATCCCATATCCCAACTTCACGTGATCAAGATGCAGAATTATTTCCGATAATCATGAGTTTTTGATATGTTCCATTATCATTATAAATAGCAGCTCCACCATCACCAACACCATACTGAGACCATGTTGAGTAACTTGGAAGAATAGCGAATTTTCCTCAGATTGCACCATTTTGCACTGTGAATTTTGCAGTTGGAGCATTGGTACCGATTCCAATTTTTCCACCTGTTCCATAGATCCAATTTCCTATATTGAGTTGGTTTGATCCAGTCGAGTATGGAACTTGGGCATTGTAACCAATAACTATATTATTACTCCCGGTCGTGAGAGAAAGTCAGGCTACATGACCTATTGCAGTATTATTGCTCCCGGTCGTGAGATTGTAGAGACTTTGAGCTCCATATGCAGTATTACTATTTCCTGAAGTATTAGTAACAAGTGACTGCATTCCGTTTGCGGTATTATTTACACCATCTACATTTTGATACAGTGCATTATACCCGTTTGCGGTATTACTATTTCCTGAAGTATTAGAAATAAGCGCATTGACACCAACAGCAGTATTTTGATAACCGCTGATATTTTCACGGAGTGCGTACATTCCGTTTGCGGTATTATTCTTCCCATCTATATTTGAGAAAAGTGAATAATATCCGATCGCAGTATTATAATTTCCTGATATATTTTTATAGAGAGATCAAAATCCATTGGCAGTATTATCATTTCCTGATGTATTGGCTGTAAGAGAACCGTATCACAGAGCGGTATTATTTGCACCATTTATGTTCGAAAAAAGTCATCTAAATCCAATAGCGGTATTATTATTTCCACTCGTATCTACAAAGAGTGTCTGATATCAGAAAGCCGTATTTGAAGATATATTTCCAGATCCTCTCCCTACGGTAAGATTATTAATCAAAGCATCTCCACGTACATCCAGTTTTGCTTGAGGAGCGTTTGTTCCTATGCCAACAAAAGGAGCAGGACTAATCGTGCTATCGATGTATATTCCGAGTGAACTATTTGTATAGAGACCGAGTCAGTTCGATATATTTGGATTGGCACTTGTCGTTGAAAAAAGTCCAGTATCACCATCAGAATCGAATGCAAATCATCTGGTTGAGTTATCAGCAGCATTTGGGATTCCACCGAGAGCACGGATCGCACCACCTACTTGGAGTTTTGCACCTGGCTGAATAGTATTCGTACCGATACCGACACTTCCACCCGTATAGTATATATTCCCAGGAACACTCCCCGTCCACTGGGAAGCTTGACTAAAAATTGGAGTTCCATTCTGATTAAATCCTGTAATTGCCTGGCCAGCAGGAGCTATTTGTCAGGCAAAAAATGTTCCGATAATCGGACCGATACTCGTACAATTTCCTTTTCAAAAATTTATATCACTTGATACTGAAAATCCTGTCAGAAGATTTATTCCTGTACAATTTGTAGTAATAATATTTTGAAAATACTGAGCAAATTTTCATCCAGAGATTTCTCATGACGGAGTTGCTGGTGGTGAATCTGCACATACCATTGCTATCCCTGAAAGAGAAACAAGGGCAGTAATTCCGATTTTTTGGAATCGGGATGAATGTGATAGAACTGAAAACATAGGAAGAAAATCAGAAAATAAAGGAAAGAGATATTGATTATTGGAGTCAAGGTGGCGGATCGGAAAGTGCTTTTGGATCAAACTCTATAATCATCGAATAATCATCGTATCATGGAATAGCCGGTGTAGCAGCAGCTGGATCTGTAGACGATGCTTGGTAATTTCGAAAGTAATTAAAATCAAATCTGAGAGCGGTCGTTCCATTACATGCTTCAGTAAAAAAGTATGGGCATCGAAATGCACTTGCATCGGTGAAACTCGCATCATTCGAAGATCCTCCGATCGTATTATAAGAAACCACGCTTCCATTTATATAAAGCTGATAGGGTGGAAGTGACGAAAGAACATTTTCTTTCGTACCATTATAGATGATGTTTGGATCGACTCCAGAATAGATACTTTTTTCAGCAATGAGGGTCGAATATATATGCTTTACTGTTCATTTTATGAAGATATTTCCACCATTTCCTGCACTATCTGCGAGAACAATAATCGCCTTCGGTCATTTCACTGCAGTTGATGTAAGTGAAAGAAGTACATCTTCGTCGATAACCAGATCAGCTCATTCGATGACTAAAGTTCGAGATTTTTCTTCAAAAAATTTATTCGGTTCATTATTAATAGACTTGTAACTCAATAGCCCAGATTGTTTGTAATAAAGAATAGAATTTTTTGGTGATTGTGTTCATGGGCCAAGCGTATTTGGATCGATTTTTCTCGTTGCCAATGCCACATCTTTTTTGATCGTATTGAGTGTTTTGGATCGATTTTGGCTCGCAAAAGAAGTACTCGCATTGAAAAATACATCGAAGATATCATTTCCGGAAAGATTTCCGATTACTTTCACCTTTCAAACAAGTCCTTCACCAAGAGTTTTTGCACCGATTCAATCGCCAAATTGTATCCAGCCAAGATTTTGACTGTATCCCCATCCATTTAAAACTGGGCCATTTGTAGTATCAAAAACAACTCATCCCCCTGGATATGATGGATTTATCTCTATCCACCCAGCATTTTCACTCCAGAGCCATCCTGAAAGTGTATTCGCTGTTCGAATATTGGAACCTGTATCTGCTATTTCTAAATTTGTTGAGGCGCCAATAGTCGGATCAAAATGACTCCATCCTACCGTTTGAAGCCAGAGCCATCCTGAAAGATATTGTACACCTGTCGTATGATCACGGGTAAGTACTACATTTCCAGAATCAAAATTTACTATTCCAGCATTTCAAGTGGCATCAAAAATTCCCCAATTATGCAGGACTCAACTCAATCCAGTGATTTTCTGATCATAACACTCTACTGGTCATGTACAGGCTGCCCATAGAGAACTCACAGCTCAAAGAATAACCAAAAAAAATGCAAAAGGGAGGATCAATTTTATATTTGATACGGATGCCAATGGGAACCATGTGAAGAAAGATTTTGCTTTCATGAAGGATTTTATTTACTAACCCAAGCCTATCACAACATATATATTCTCGTCAAATATTCGCCCATCATTTCCCCTTGCTCAGTGGCTGATTTTATTTTTTATAGTAAAATCGCCATTTTTTAAATTTAAAAAATGGCGATTTTACTATAAATATGTGGATTTATGATTGAAGGTGTGGATAATTTTTTCGGACTTCTTCATAATGTCTTCGTAATTCTTCTTTAAGTGAAGCTCCCTCTTCACGAGAAATATCTATCTGTTTCAAAAATCAGAAACACTCTTTCTGAACCGATCGAATATCTTCCAAAATCTCTCTTCAGAGAGGTGAAAGAAGGGCATATTTATCGATTACTCTCAGGGCAAGAGCATTTTTTAGAATATGGAGTAGTGCTTTTCTTTTCCAAGATGCATC
>CANBWW010000022.1 GCA_947373235.1 Candidatus Altimarinota bacterium
AATCCCAACTATCTGGCTGGATATTTATTGATCCATTTTCCATTGATTTCTTTTTTTCGCAAACCAGAAAAATATATCATTTTCGTTCTTTTGTTTTTCTGACTTATAACCACGAAAAGTTTTATCGGTATATCTTTGCTGGGATTCTATATTTTGTATCTTTGACTTGGATATTTCCCTTTAAGGAAATATATATTCCCATTCTGTATAGTTATTCTCTGATTTTTTTGTTCCTCGATTTTGCCTTCTGAAAAATGGCTTTCACTCACGAGTCGCGGGATTCTTGTACATGAAACAATCGCTGTTATACTCACTCATCCGATGATATTTCTGTTCTGAGCTGGTCCAGATAGTTTGATTCAGTATTTCTCTCTTCCTCGGACGGATATCATCAATGCTTATTTTCCTGAGAATTCCCCGATCGATTCGAGTCACAATATATTCCTCGATATTCTTTTTCAATACGGGATATTTTTTCTTGGATTTCTTGTCTATTTATTTTCTAAAATTTTTAAAAGTCTCCACAAATCTACGAAGATATCACTTTTACTCTTTCTAGGATTTTTCTCGTTGAATCCATATATTCTTTCTCCAATACTCATAATACTCGGACTCATCGCAAACGATATCAGAAAAGATAAGAAATAAGATCTCTGTAATTTTGATTATTTCTTATTCTGTCCTTCAGGTGTTCCATCTATATCAGGATGAAGGAGGATTGTCGCTCCAGGAAAATATTCAAGTATTTTTTCCTCAAGATGATCGGAGATGGTATGAGCTTCTGCAAGGAGTATTTTTTTATCGCGAAAAACGATGTGAGCCTCTATAAAAACATCGTCTCCTGATTTCCGAGTTTTCAGATAGTGATAACTTTCGAGATTTTTTTCTGATCGGATGAGAGATTGTATTTTTTTGACCGACTTGAGATCGAGTGAATGATCGAGGAGCATAGAAATTCCATTTTTGATAATCGGAAGCGAATTTTTGATAATCCAGAGACCAATCCCGACTGCGAAGATCGCGTCACACCACCAAAGTCCGAGAAATTTACTCCCCATCAGAGCTATTAAGATTCCACCATTCATAAAAAGATCGGAAGCATAGTGAAGTGTATCTGACTTGATCAGGAGGGAATTGCTGACTTTCTGAATACGTAGAAAGTTCCACATAATCAGCGCCGTTCCAGCCATTGCTATGATCATCGTGATGATCTCAATGGTTTCAATGGTGGGAGACTTATGACTGAGATAGTTTATCACTCCACTATAACTCAAAAATAATCCTGAGGAAAATACGACCAGTCACTCGAAAATAGCGGCAAATCCTTGGACTTTCCCGAGACCATATGTGTAATTCCTACTTCGGGCTTTTTCTGAAAGATGCAGCGCCAGAGCGTTCACACCCGATACAAACATATCCATAAGTGAATCGAGAGCGGAACCGAGAATCGCGAGACTTCCAGAGAGAAATCAGATAATTCCCTTGATAATCGTAAGTATGATCGATACGATGAGTGCAAAACGAATGCCAAAAACAGGTGTCCGAGGAAGTGTGAACATAGAAAAAGTGACAAAATAGCTTTTATAAAAGTACTATATCATTTTTCTCAGAGATACCAAGATACTTTCATTTTTCTCGCTGATTCTTTCGCTATAAAAAATCCCCATAATGGGGATTTTTTACTTCTTTTCTTTTTTCTTTCCATTATTTATTGAGCTTGGACGTTCGTCGTTGTATCAGTTTTTACTGAAAATCCTTTGTCACCGCCCATGTGTCCACCAAATTTTCCCATCATTCCACCACGACCTTCACCATTTTCTTTTCCTTCTGGTCCGCCAAGAGTTTTACGAATGATTTCTTGTATTTGTTTTTCCTTTGCTATCTGATCTTCTGTTGGAACGGTGATTCCTTTGGATCTGAGAAAGTCACGTTCCTTTGCTTGATCGGCTTCTCTGAGCGCTTCTTCCGCAGTTCGATTCGAGTCTCGAAGGGTTTTTAACGCCGTCTGATCATCAGTAGAAAGTTTTTTTATTGCTTCTTCCGTTGTTTTTCCATTTTCCATATTTGCCTTCATTTCTGCTTCTGTTGGAACTGTTAGTCCAGCCGCTTGGATCGCTGCGATCACTCCAGTGTTTGTGAGTGGATCTTGCATTTTTCCAAACACTCCTGCGTTTACCTGATATCCAGATTTTCCTGGATGTTTGATTGTTTCTTTTGTTCCAGATGCGGCGAATGTCAGTGAACTGACGGCAGCAACTGAGACAATTCCAAGGGCTGAGAGGGTACCGATTGTATATTTATTCATAAAAATAATGATAAAAAATAAATGAGACTTGTGAGGAGGGCCAGTCGCTCACGTACTTCTAGGATTTCCGAAGAGTACGAGGGAAGTATAGACGATAAAGTTTAAGATGGATTGAACGAACTTAAAAATGAGTTAAAAAAGAAATATTTTCTAAAAAAGGGATTTGGAAGTTTTTTTATAATAGATAATATAAATGTCTATTCCTTTTATGTTCTTATCTTTCCTATTTTGAAACTTCTTATTGTCGACGACCATCCAAAAATTCGTGAAAATATCGTCAGTTATTTTTCGATGCAAAAAATCCGTGTCGATGAAGCACGAACGGGTGAGGAAGCCCTCGAAAAAGCCCCACACGGTGCCTACGATGTCATTATCCTGGATGTAAATATGCCGATCATGGGTGGAAAAGAGTTCCTCGAAAAATTCCGAAAAGATGGTTTTGCTACACCTGTGATCGCACTGACTTCGAATTCCCTCCTTTCTGATAAGGAAGAACTCTATGGGGCAGGAGTCGATGATTATCTCACGAAACCATTCGAACTCAAAGAACTATTTCTCCGAGTCCAAGCGATCGCACGACGAAAAGAACAAACAATCTCAGAAACGATACATATAGGGAATATCGAAATCGATACGGTCCATATGCAGGTAAAAAAAGATGGGAAAATCGTCGATCTTTCTGCGAAAGAAATCTGAATTCTGAATTATCTTGCGTGTAATCTCGGAATTCCTCGCAACAAAACGGATATCATCTTACATGTTTGGTGAGAAAGTGAAGAACGTCTCAATCTCGACTCGATCACGCTCGAAGTCCATATTTCGAATCTCCGTAAAAAACTCCATCCAGACATCATCACGACACTCAGAGGCATCGGATATGTTATGGAAAATACTCCTTAAATACTCTATGAAAATAAAAAAACTCTCAGCTCCACATATACTCGCGATGAAAATCACTGTGATCATCACGGGAGTTTTGCTTTTTTTGATTGTTTTTACGTATTTTATCGGAGAGAGAAATTTTCATCAGGGAAGTCAAAATATATTTCTCGATCGTGTGGCTCGAATATGAGCAAATGATCCTAAAAACCAACCAGTAAGACGTTGACCACTCCCAAATACTATAACCCTCCAATGAGATAATCTCGATATACGCGGAGCCGAATTCCTGACTGAAAATGATGAAGTGAATCCAGATTTTATTCGTGCGCTTCCAGTCGATACCGTCATCCAAAAAAAGATCGATGGTGAACCAATTTTGTTCTATAAGATCGTTCGATGAGATCGTATGATCGTACTTTTTGAGTCGGTAGGATTTCTCCAAAGAGCTGAAAATAATCTGCTTTTGTATTGAGCCATTGCTCTTTTTGCATTTGCATTTCTTCTCTATGTTGTGGCGTATAGGATCGCCCTCCTCACGATCGAACCCATAGAAGAAGCGCGTCTCTATGCTGAGTCGTATGCCCGTTCTCTGGCTCATGAGATGAAAACTCCATTGGCGGTTATCCAGAGTGATCTCGAGCTGGCACGTCTTGCAAAAAATAATGCAAAAACCCTTCTTTCAGCGAGTGGGGAAGTCACCAATCTGAGACAAGTTGTCGATGCTCTTCTTATGCTTTCTGCAAAGCAAAAAATCCAAAAACAATTACTCGATATTATTTCTATTTTTGAAAATATTTGGAAGGAAAAACAGGTTTTTTTCAGTCGTGAAGATTTATCATATACATGGGAATGAGATCATCTCGAACTTTATACTGATCCAATTCTTGCTAAGATTTTTTTCTCGAATCTGGTAGAAAATATTATGAAATACTCTCTCCCAGGAGTCGTAGAAATACGTACTTCCGCAAGTAAAATCGAAATACAGAATCCAGCAAAAACACTTTCAAAAAAAGAAGTCGCGAATATATTTGATCCTTTTATTTCCTATGGTGGAAAGTGAACAGGAATCGGTTTGTCTCTCATTTCTCAGATTGCTGAGTCCAATCATTGGAAAGTCTCAGCTTGCCAGAAAGACGGAAAGATGATCATGGAAGTACAAATCGAAGTTTAAAAAATCCGAACATATGTTCGGATTTTTTCTTATCTACTCTTGTGCTATAGGAAACGTCAGACACATTTTTTGAAGAGATGGGTCTTGTATTTTTTGACAGTCGGATGGTTTCACAGATTTTTGCAATGAGAGAATCTGCAGAATACAGGAGTCTTGTTGATTGAGTTTTACAGTATCTTTTTCTCCATTTTTTAGGATTATACACTGATTGATATCATTGTTTTTGACGGCAATGGTTTTTGTAAGTTCCAGACTACACTGATCTCTTCATGGACTTTGTAGTGTATTGCACAGAGTGATATCATTCGCAGATTTTGCTTTTTGTGTGACGATGATGATATGACACTGATCTTTCATATCAGGAGTGAGAAGGCCGTCACAAATACTTTCATCATTTTTCTCTTGTGCCACGGCCACGCCAGTCCGAAATGTACAACTATTTACCGCTTCATCTATACATCATTGAAAGTCACTATTTTTCAAAATAGTATCAGGAATTCTCTCAAAGGTATGAGAGAAGGTATCTGATTTTTGAGACAGAGTGACAGGATTTCCATACATACATGAGCTGAGTAAGCTACAAAATATGCAAAATAGAAACAATCGAAGCATATAAAAAAAGAAAAGAAATAGAACTTATTGGACAAAGAGTGGTGGTGGATCGAGAAGCATACGTGGATCATATTCGATGATCACGCTGGCTGAAGTGTAATCTGGAATTGGAGGATTGCTTTCCCAAAGAGGATTTGCGAGATCTGAACTTAAACCAGTAAAGTTTCTGAGTTGAGAAATATCATTTGGACAAGAAGCAGAAGTTGAACTACAGAGTAGATTTTTCCCGATAACACTTCCATGAATGTAGAGTTGTTTACTGGTCGTGCTTCCAATTCATGAGATACCATCTTCGGCAATGAGCGAACTATAGATATTTTGTACCGATCCATCGATATAAACATGTCACCCAACTCCAGTATCACTTTTGAGTGCTATGAGTGCTCGAGGATGAACAGCACTCGCATTTCCAATAGTTGAACCTGAAAGGATAATATCTCCTCATTGTACGATAATCGTAGACTTTTCATTATTATAAACAAATGATCATCCATAACATTGGAAACTTGAAGTAGTTATTGTACAATTGTTTCCTGATTTATACTCGAGAAGTGGAAGTGGAGTGTTGATATTTTGAGTATTTCTGATAGCGAGTGTAAGGTTTTTCCTGAGCGTATTGATCGTAGCTGCATATATAGAGCTGATATCTGACTGTTGGATGTATGATCCCACCAATTTCGTTGTACCGATACCTTCTCAACCAAGAACATTTCCAACGACGAGAACTTTTTGAATGGAAGAGAGAATCGTACTGCTTTTACAGTTATTGGGTCTACAATCAATCAAGAGTGATCCTATACTTGGTGTATGGTTAGATGTATCGAGCGTCAGTGTTCCGTTGGCTCCATAAGAAAGTTGTCCAGTTGCTGTGAATACTACTGATTCACCTGCAGCAAGAGGATGTGGAGTTGTACATACAAATTTTCATGCTGATACAGATATACATCATGGGAAAGAAATACTTCCTCATGAGAGATATTCTGGATGATCGATCGTACCGGTCAGGGTAATGGGAAGAGTAGTAGGAAATGAGGAGATATTTTGCATTTCTATATTCCAGTTGAGGATACTTCCTCAACTGGCTGTGGGACTGGATACCGTTGGTTCTATTACAACATGTGGTGCACAGTCTATACTGACATCTTCTCATGTATTGAGCGGATCATTTCCATCATAAGTTTTTGTACCGTTTCCAGAAATTTCTCAACTGTATGAAAAAGTTGCAGAGTTATTTATAATAGTTCCACAACTACTAGGATCCATTGGTACTTTCACTCTGTACTTTATGATAATATCCTGGAGTGCCTTTATTTTAGTTATGTTCCATGTAAGCGAAGTTGCACCGACTAAAGGCGATGAAGTAAGATCACCATTTGGACTGCTATCTCCACCTATAAAAATTGGTGTATCACTGTCTTTGAAGGTATTTCCATTATTGAGAGTATCTTCGATTTTTATATTTTCGAGTGGTGCGATACTATTTCCATGAATGGTAACTGTATATTCTATGATTCCTCCTGGTAGTACTGATCCAGTCTGAACCGACTTCGTAATCGTTTCATCTCCAGAACGGATGATAAATGTGTTCGTAGCGTTATTAGTTCCTGGATTTGGATCCGTACTATTCGTTGTATTGCTTTGTATTGATCCAGATATCGTTGCTTGTGTATTTATCTGTGCATCATTTCGGACACTTCCATGAAGAGTTATTGTCAGAATATTTGGGTTTCCAGTAACAAGAAGAGGAATCATTCCAGAAAAAATCCGAGTATTTGGATCATAGATAAGATCTCATGGATTTGGACATATAGATGTACCCGTAGTTTCACATCATACAGGAGTTCCATCAGGTATAAATGCTGATGGAATCGTGACATTGAGAAGAGAATTCGTACTATTCGCTCATCCGGCATTTCATACAGAAAAAACTATATTCATACTATCACCTGGTTTTGGATAGCGTGGTACTGGTTTTACTGAGAATGCAAGATCAGAATTTGTAAGAGTCCAATTTTCAGGTGTTATCTTTGCAACATTATCTCATGAATTGGTTTCAAAATTATTGATTGTTCCTATTTCTGAAGTGGCTGCCTCTCACGTATTTATTACCCAACTATCTCAAGCCGGTACTGGATCTGGCTTTTCAGGATAAAAACTTATCAGATAGGATAATTTTCATCCTGCTGGCCAATTATGCACTACTCGTGAATAATAAACTTGCGGCGATGAGTTTCATGTTGAGAGTTGATTGATTATATTACTCATGAAACTGGTTGTATTTGGGGCAACCAAGAAAGCTATAAAATACTGACCAGATGGTAAATACTGTGTATAATCATGCGCATATGGGCTATATTCCCATTCATTATAGGTGATATCTTCTGTCGGACAAGTCATACCTGTGCTTGCTGTACACTGGACTGTGAGCGCTCTTGTTCTTATGGGTGTACGATATGTATTTCCGTCTAAAATTGGACGTGCCATTATTCTGGCTACATCTATTGGATTCGTTCCGATATTTTCATGAGTGATGAGATATGTAACTTTTTGTCCGTACTGCCAACCACTTCCTGTGACCGATGATGTGATTGTACTTTTGAGATCTCAAGGATTACAAGTATCACTATTGTTTTGTAAAGTGATCGAATTGGTATAAGCTTGATTGTTCCCACCATTTGTATCAGCACTTCCTTGTCCTATTGTACTTTCTCCGTCGAGTCCTCAAAATCCTCTATTTGCTCTTCATCCAGTTTCAGTACATGCTGATGGATGTCGATCCTTTGTAGGAATAAAAGTGACTTTATATTTTAACTGTCCACCAGATGGCCAATGGTCTACTTTTGCCGTATAGAATATATTATCTCATGTTGATGAGAAGACTCAATCTGAAGAAAGTTGTGTTAAAAGAGGAGGGCAAGAAACTCATCCAGTAGAGCTACATTGTATATTGAGTGAGCTGTATTCGAGTCAGGTACTTCCATAGTATCATCTTTCTTGTAATACACCAAAAATATGATTTATTAAGGTGCTATTATCCACATTTGTACCTGAGTTCATATGTGTGACTGTAAATTCAACTGGTTCACCTATTTTCCATACTGGTTCTCATCGCGATCCAGTTGCTCCAGAAAAACTTATTGAAGTGGAAAGATCCGTACTTGGACAGTTTGCTGGGAGTATAAAATTTGGAACAGAACTATCTGTGTAGAGGCTAGAGTTATTTGGACGACTATTATACACACTATCCGGCGTTCATATACTTGCCGATATCCTCTGTTTTGGACTTACTATATTCCCTGATCCATAGCATCTTCCATCATCGGTTCATTGATAATCGAGAGGTGTAAACTTTATAGAATATACCAGTGATCATCCAGGTGGCCAATTACTAACTATTCCAGCATATCTTGGGATACTTCCTGTAAAAGTTACATTACTGGGGTATGTGGGTGTATCAGGACAAATAGCTCCTCACTGTCATGTACAGGTAATGGAAAGATTCTTGTATGTAGTATAAGATTGTTGAGCATTACTCGAATATACTGTGGCACTTCACCAGTCTGTTCCTCAAGCAACTGTTGCACCACTTGCATTTGTACTTCCTGAGTTTGTATGTGAAATGATGATTTCTACTGGTTGATTCCACTGGAAATTTCAGGTAGAAATAATCCGAGTAGAAAAATTGACCTCTGGACATATTTGTTTTCAGATCCAGATATATGGAGTTTGAGATCAGACTATATAACTTGTATCGTCCCATGCGAGATTATCAGGTCGATTTATACTCGTAGCACTCGTCGTACTTATTCCACCTAATTGCTCTCATTTGTACTGCGTGTTGCATACATCTGGTGTTGGTAGCAATTGTTTTTCAGGTATGAAACTGATAAGATATTGTATCATTCCACCAGCTGGCCATTCATTTGTAGGACGGGTATATGCAAGACCGTTATAAGTGACCGCACTCCATAGATCTCAAAAACTTCCCATCTTCCCACTTCCGGTAGTTATATTTGTTTGATTATTTGGAAGAAGATAAGGTGGATAACCTCAACTTCGTACTCAGTTCCAATCATATTGATACCCACCACCAAAGACATCATTATAATTTCCAGTGTAATCACTGTTTGGACAACTTATTCATACGGAAGGAATACATGTTATCTGAAGCCCTGTATAGCTAAATATTCATCCATTGAGTCCATAACCACCAGTCATAAGCTTCGTTACTATGAGAGAATTATCCGCGACTCCTGGACCAAGATTTACATGGGTTACTTTATAGTAGAGACGATCACCCCAGTTTATGTCCCCAGAAATTATATTCCCAGAAGCATCGACACGTTCTATAGTTGTTCAGAGTTTTCCGAATACTCTTTTTATTTGTGTGTTAATATTAGCAGTATTATTGTCTGTATTTGTGTCCAAGTAAGTACTTGGACTATTGATTTGTGCTGATAATGAGACTGAAGATGGACTATTGGCATTATAACGTGCGTGGACCGTGAACTCGATCCCAGAATTTAATGGTAAAAGTGGTATCGAACCACTCATAGTTACATTTGAAGGACAAATTGCTGCACCATGATGAGTAGTGCACGTTATGCTTTTTATAGTAATTCCATTACCCGCCTTTATAGAATAGGTTGCATCTGAAACAATGGACAGTGCACTCGCCTGTGAAAAAATAATACTATAGTCCACTAGGTCTCCATTATTTGCACTGGAGGGCCCATTGATACTTGTAGTCAAGTCTGTCACATTGCTCGCGTAGGAACTATATCCAATGATCACTCAAAAGAGAACAATGAACAAAGATATACTCAAAAATATTTTCTTTAAAGTGCCTGATTTCTTTTGCATAAAAGGAGTGTAAGTATTTCCATAGATTATCTCTAATTTAATATCAAGTCAACAGATTTTCACTGAAATTCATCTCGATTCGTCGAGTATTCATATCGACACTTTTGATATTTATTGAGACACTCTGTCCGATAATATATACTTCCTTTCCAAGAGTATTTTTGAGCGATCCTCTTACTGGATCGATTTTCAGAGTTTTTTGATTTTTCCCGAGAAATATGGAGCCTTCGACACCATTTTCCAGTTCGACATAGATGTTGGATTCCGTAACTCCCGATATGATTCCCGGAAAACTTTGTCCGACTTTATCCTTCATGTATCGACACATCATGAGACTGTCGATGGCGCGTTCGATCATCTCTGCTCTTTTCTCACATTCTGTGAGATTTCGTCACCATTTTTTCATCTCACGAGTGTATCGAGATTTTTCTTCTATCGACAGTTCTTTTCTGAGATATTTCTTGATAATCCTATGAACTAGAAGATCAGGATAACGACGAATCGGTGATGTAAAGTGTGCATAGTACTGAAGTGCGAGACCAAAATGACGGTCTGGAATATCTTCATATCGAGCTTTCGACATTTTCGGTAAGAGGAGTCGTGAGAGTCGATATAACTCCGAGGGATCTTTTGCTTTTTCCAGATGGTCGCGTATATGTCTTGGTTCGAGTGGAAAGTTTTTTCGCTCCATGATTTCTGCGATCATTTTTTCTTGTTCATCGCCAGGAGCTGAGTGGATCCGCGAAAGAAATGGAAGTTTCTTCCCTACGCACCACTTTGCTACTTCTTCATTTGCCAGAACCATACATTCTTCTATGAGCATATGAGCATCGTTTCGACTTCGTTTTTTTATATCGATCACGTTTCGTTCGGCATCCATAGTAAAATAACATTCCGTCGTTTCGAAGAGGATTTTTCCTTCTTTTTTCCGTCGTTTTGTCAGTGTTTCATAGGTTTCCCAGAGGCTTAGCAGCATATTTTCCCAGTTTTCTGAGATGTTTGGATTTCATTTTTTCTCCCAGATTTCATCGTAGGTAGCACGATGATCGGATTCTATGAGTCATTCGGTTATCTGTGATTCGAGAATCTGTCCAAGTTCATTCATCCGCATAAGGATAGACAGGACTTCTTTTGGTTCGCCAGGATGGAGACTGCATCGATCGTTCGACAAAATCTCTGGAAGCATCGGTATGACCTTTCCTGGTGTGTAGATACTCGTTCCCCTGAGTCTCGCTTCCTGGTCGATCATATTTCCATCTTCGACATATTCCGCGACATCTGCGATATGGACGGCGAGCAGCGTATCGCCATTTTCATATTTTGCTACTGAGATCGCATCATCGAGATCCTTGGCATCGGCTCCGTCGATCGTGATCGTCAGCCATGAGCGGAAGTCGATCCTTTTCGTATTTATATTTTTACAAAGAGGAAACCATTTAGTTAGTTGTATCTTTTCTTCACTTGGAATTCTGCTTTCGAGATTCCAGCAAGAGTCAAAATCTGTCGAATCCACGGTTCCATATTTCTTTTTCTCAGGAACTGTCAGATTGGTAAAATTATCTGGCCAGAGAATTCTCGCACCATTGCGAAAAAGTATAATGGTCTCTTCAGTATCTTGATTCTGTCTATTTCAAAAATATGAAATTATGTTCACTTTTGTATTATCGAGAAATTTCGCAAGAAAAAGATCCCCATTTTTCGGAGATATTTTTGAGTTTTCATCACATTCAACCGTCATCCCACCGAATTCATCGATCACCCAGAATTTCTTTTTCCCTTTGAAAAATCGCATCTCGACAAGGATTGATTCGACACTTCGCCTTATGAGTCGATCGATCCGTGCTTCTGGAAGTTTTCCATCACTTCACTTGCGAGTTGGTGTGATCGCCACATGGTCGCCATGGACGTATCCACGATTTTTCTGTCCAAATATAAAAAATACATCGCCATCTTTGGTTTCTACCGTGGTTCTTTTTTCTGTAAATCTCAGGATTCATTCGAGTTTTTTTCCTCAAGATGAAACATCAGTTTTTGTATAGATTGGTTTTTCGGATTTTGTAGTGGATTTTCTGTAGAGCATAGGGAAAGTATAATCATATTTCTTAAAATAAAAAGCCCATCCAGAAAGAATGGGTTTTGTATTAGAGTTCTCATTTTCCATCATAGACGTATCGAGATTTTCACTCGAGCAGTGCCAAGAGTCCGCCGTGAATATGCGGTATCATCGGACTTGGGAATTCATCGAGGGTAAACCATTTGCAGTCTTTATGGATTTTTGGTTCCAGGTTTTCAGGAGTTCCATCCCACATTTCTACCAGAAAAAGTGTATTTTTCCGATCGCCATCTATATATTTTGCTTCTATTTCTATAGAATCTATGATCGCTTCTCTGTGGATTCAGACACCGATTTCTTCCCTGATTTCACGGATAGCAGCCTCGAGTGCTGATTCACCTGTTTCTATTTTTCCTCCAGGAAATCACCAATAAAATGGCCAGTATTTTGCATTTCCACCTCTTTGTATGAGGAGATAGTGTGAACCATGACGGAGAATGACGCCACAAAACTCAGGAAGAGGCACAAAGGAAAAACTAAGAAAATAAAAATATTACAATCGGATCCAACTCGCAACTTTTATAAAAATAGGAAAAATATATCTTCGGAAAAATTGCGTTTTTTCGAGAAGAAGAGCCATGAGATATGCACCGATTCATCAGAAGAAAAATCCACCGATAATATCTCCAGGATAGTGAACCCCACCCATAACTCGTGCCGATACTGTTATCAGTGCGATGAGAAGAGTGATGAGTATGAGAAGTTTATTTTTATAAAAACGGATGAGTCCTATGAGAAGGGCTGCACTGAAAAGAGCATGTCCAGAAGGAAATGAGTTATCCAGTGGATGAGGGATGAGCGGTGCGATACTTCCAGCGATTTCTTGTGGACTTGGACGCCATTTCGGAATACCAAAATTAATAATACTATACACGAGAAAAGTAAGTATGATCGTAAAAACAATCTCGAGAGCCCATACTTTGTATCGATCATCTTTTTTTTGTACCCCACGTAACCAAAGTCATACGAGTATGAGGGCTCACCAGAGAACGACGAGTTCTCATGCTATCTGCACGTATCGTGCATATTCTGGAGAGATAAGCGTGCGTGCCCAGATGAGGGTCGATGTATCGAGTGAAAGAAGATTTTGTATCATGTCGCGATTGTAGAGAAGAGTAAAAATTTTGCAAGTGAGTTTCTATAATTTTAAGTCTTCTTTCGTACACTTCTTTTGAACACGGTTTTTAGGTTTTGATGAGTATTATCATTGGTTTTTGAGTCTGAAAGGTTAAATCCAAACTATTCTGAAGCGAGCAGTCTCTCTCTCGGTACCTAAAAATTTTATAAATTTCTGAATCTTCTTTTCTATATGAGTTTACTGTGCGAAGTTGACATTTTTTTACTCTGTATTTCTATCTATATCATAGAAAAATACGGACTCCTGTATCTCTAGTATTATACATATAAATAGAAATATGTAGATATTTTTTTTCTTTGCTTTGATCTAAAACATGTATAATCGTTCACGTCCTTTATTTCTTTTCTTTTTTCTTTTATGAAGCTCACTTCTCGTGGTTTTACACT
>CANBWW010000023.1 GCA_947373235.1 Candidatus Altimarinota bacterium
TGAGAGAACGGACGGTGTTCATCCTCAGAAATAAATCGTTTTCTCCTTTCATATTTCATTATTTTTCCAATTGGTGAAATATTCTCGAATCTCATTTTTGAGGTATTCGATATATCGACGTTTTTTAAAATCATCAAAAATCGGTGTCAGTGCGAATTTGCAGTAGGGACACTTTTGTCGACAGAAGGGAATGTGGATATAGAAATGTTCGGTTGTTATAGAGAGTTTGTAAAGTCTAGAAAATCCAAAGCTTAGATAGGAATAGGGAAAATGCAAACCATATTATTTGACAAACGATTTATTTATGAAAAATAGTTGACTTCATAGTATTCTTCATTATTATCCGCACCTCCCAAGGAGGGATCACTCTGTTTTTTAGTTTTCATATTGAGAACTGACAGTGGTGATGGAGAGTAGAAGTGAAGATTCTAAAAAAGCGTGTCAGTAATGTGTATGTAACTGTTGTACTTGCACCTGTGATGTTTTTTTATTTTCTAGCCAAAGGAATTCTCTGAATACCTTATTTAGTAAAACGCCCCATAATTGGAGGCGTTTTTTTTATGTTCGATATATATTACTTTCTCAGAACTGCTTCGATTTCTCTAAATATTTCTTCTTCCGTTTCCTTTGCATCGATCGTATAGATCTCGTGTCCATGTCTTCTCCATGTTTCAAGAAGTGGAAGAGTATCTGAGATGGACCAAGCGATGCGTTTTCTAATAGCTTCCTCAGTATCATCGGCACGAACTATGAGTGTGTTTCCAGTTTTTGGATTGGTTTCTCCGTTGTAACTTGCTGGAAATGTTTCTTGTGTCACCGGATCGATACGACGACCGCAGAGTCGCTTTACTGCTTCTTCTTCACCGAGTGCAAGATAGATCACAGAAAAATCTCCAAAAACGGGTTCGAGCGCGTCATTTTGTTCTTTTGAGCGGATCGCACCGTCGATCAGGATGCCTTTATCTGCATTTTTATCGAGAAATTTTTTCGTGAGATCGATCACATTTTCTGTTGGAACTTTGAGTCCTTCCGCCATGATAGATTTTACTTTTTCTCCATCGGGAGTTCCATTATTTGCATATTTTCTGAGTTCTCCTCACATCTCGAAAAGGGTATAGTCACTGTATTTTTCCAGGATTTTTCTCGCCTGTGTTCATTTTCCAGAACCCTGGATTCCGACGAGCATGATATTTTTCATAAGACAAAATTGATTTCTAAAAATACTCACAAGAAGATAATAAGCCGGATTCTGTACTTCGGTGTACATCTATCTAGGATATCGCTCACGCGATACCTCCAGCGGAGTATACCTTCGGAGACTGCTCTCGAACATTGTCTCTTCGGGTACCATTCTCCTTGCATCAGAGAGAGTTTACCACCGTGTTGCCACGATCCATCTGAGATGGACTTTTCACCTTTCTCCCTTGCGGGATAGTATTGTCTCTGTGGCACTGGTCGTATCAGACATTTTGGATATAGTGCCTGACCAAAGCCGTTAGCTTTTCTCCTTCGAGAGGGATGTCCAGACTTTCCTCACCTTTCGGCGCGTACACCTGTCTCCTTATGAGCGGAGTGAGTATAGAGAAAAATCAAGAAAAGGCAAATCACGAATACCTATAAAAAATAGACAAAATCCGTCATTTATCTATCATCTTTTCATACGAATCAGATTCAGTTTATTTATCTCTAGATATTTCTATGCACTATCTCCTTGGTATCGATGAAGCAGGAAGATGACCATGGGCTGGTCCAGTCGTAGGAGGGTGATTTCTGATAGAGAGTTCCTCTTTTCCATTACTTGAAAATTCTATTTCTTGAATCAATGACTCAAAACTCTTGGATCAGAAAAATCGAGAAAGAATCCTGAGTGATCTCAGAAGATATCAGAAAGAAGGGAAGTGTATGACGAGTTTTGCCTTTCGAGATGCTTCCACGATCGATGAAGTAGGAATACGCGAAGCAAATCGTCTTTGTATGCAGGAGGTGATGACAGACTTACTCAAAAACCTCAAAAAGGAAGACAAAGTAGATATTTTTATCGATGGATGTGATAATTATATTTTTGATATAGATGATGTCGGATATACGTTTTCTCGTATTTCTGCCAAGAAAAAACTGAAACTTCCACAAAAAACCGGATTGGAAAAAATCCAAGTTGAATATGTGATTGGTGGAGATAGATTGAATCCATGTATTTCGCTTGCTTCCATCATCGCGAAAGTCGAACGGGATCGTATGATGTGTGAATATAGTGAGAATTTCCCTATGTATCATTTTTCAGAACATAAGGGCTATGGGACGAAAAAACACAGAGATGCACTTCTTAATTATGGCATAACTCCCATTCATCGCAAGAGCTATGCTCCGATCAAAAGATTGATTTTAGGAGAATCATAGGTATAGTTTCACTGAATTATTTTGTATTTTTGCGTTCTGTCAAAAATCTTAAACCCTTTCTTCTATGCGTACATTTCGTATATTTCTTTGTCTGTTAGTTCTCTTTCCGACGAGTTCATTTGCTGTGAGTGGTATGCTTGATCCGACAACAACGGTCGACCAACTTTCTCTTTTGATTAAGCAATATACAGTCCTCATTAATCAACTCCAAGCAGAAAACACCATTCTTAAAAATGAGATGATGAAGGCAAATATAAAAATTCCACTGAGCGATTTTTCTGGAGCGATTGCACAGACGCTTCCAACTCAACTTGGAACAGCGACGAGTGCAACTATCTCAACTACCTCTACCTCATCGACCGTTCCAGTTATTTCCACTAGTACAGTTACGTCTATTACGAATCCTGATTATCGAGCTTTTGTTACACAGATCCATAAAGACTGGGGGGCCATACAAAAAGCCTATGCACTTCCAGAAGCGAGTCGTCTTGCGGGATATGAGTTTATCCAAACAGGATGACTCGATCATGTATTTGCAGATATTTCTTATGGAAATAGTGCTTCTGGTGGTGTCTATGATGCAAAGATTTTATATCAATATGAGAAAAAAGAATATAAAAGAAAATTGATCGGATATTTCGTCTACGATCCAACGACTCAGAAATATGTGACAAAATCTGGTGCCAATCCTTTCGGTGGAGTACTCAGAAACTTTCTGAAGGATCCTGATTTTGGAAGTGTTCTCACGACTCTTTTTCCATCTTCCTCAACGGGTAGTTCCACTTCTACTACAATTCCAGTAGTGACAACTCTTCCTGCTATTGCATCGACTGGAACCGTAAGTCCGACGAGTTCGACCATCGCTGATATCACTCAGGCCTATACGGATCGTCGATATCTCACGACGATATCTCTCGCGAATAATTATCTTGCAAAAAATCCTGCACAAAAAGACGTTCTTAGAATCCTCTATCGTACGTACTTTATTATCTGAAGATATCCAGAATCTCTCACGGCTCTTGCTCAACTCGAAACACTGGGAACACTTGACCGTGAAACTGCTTGTGATGCTGAAGTAGTAGCAACCTATAATAAAAATACGACACTTGTAACGAAGTATCAAACCATCTGTGATAAGAAATAAAAAGAAGGAATCCTAACTATGGATTCCCTCTTTTTTTTGCTTGATCGTGAGTTTCATCTTTGCGATCTTGTCTTGTATGGGGGTAGTTTTCAGTGAGAAACTACTCCCACATCCACACCGAGTATTTATTTTTTCACTGGAGACGATCCACTTATTTCCAACATGGGTTATTTTTGCTGATTCAAAAAAATCTCCATGTTCATTTTCTGTATATATCTCTATTCCATCTTGAGTTCAAGATTCTTTGAAGGTATTATTTTTTTCTTCTGTGACGAGTACTTTTTGTCCTGCACAACCTTTTTCTATCAAGGTTATACTCACTTGATGAATATTTCTTGTTTTCCAGTCGCTGATTGTTTTTTTGTCAAAAGTAGGCATGAGAGTTTTATATATTTTAAATTAATTTCTACGGAAGGATCATCTTATAATTCCAAGTATTATCACTATTTTTTTTCACTGTAAAGTTTTTCTGAGATATGAGCGTTGGTATATGAGAAATACCACTTGAGTTTATGAGATCTGTACCTGTTTTTGCATCAGGGAATTTTTTACCGAGTTCTGATACATATCAGAGATAGAGTTGTTTTATACCTCTACGAGCTGAATCAACACAGTTATCACTACTGACCGCGAGCGGATTTTTGGTATCTTTGTATTCAGGAAGATTTTTCTCAGTTTCTTCGATCCACTTTATATCTGCAGGAGTACTTGGGAGGATTTTACTAAATCTTTCGAGGAGAGAGTTTGTCTCAGTGTGACAGACTTCATCTTCATCGTATCCACCCAAACCTATAAGAAAAAATCGTGTTGCAGCACTGAGATAGTCTCCACTTTCCGCTCGTTCAAGTACTGATAAAAATCGCGAAGATGTCGGAGCATCTGACTGCATACTGGCAATCTTATAATAATTCTCAGAGGCTTTTTTATCTCATAAATTATTGGAAACGGTTGCCATATAATATGGAATCATGCCATCAAAACATGGATTTTGTAAATTTTGATTATTCCAGAGTGCATTTCCGAGTTCTTGTGTGGTGATTTCGGATATTTTTTTCTGGTCACAGTTGACGGACATTCATTTTTGTCAGATTGTATACGCGGATTTTGCAAGTGTAAGATCTGTTGTATATGTTGGTTTTTCTTCATTTGGATTTGGTGTCATCAAAAGAAGCATCGTGTATGGTCGAGTAAAATAAGGATGCAGATCGCTTATGAGTCAAACGACAGGATTCATAAAGTCGGTATACTTTCCATTTCCGATGTTATCCCCCATATACTGTATCAGCTCGATCCAGAGAGTGTCAGCATACGTATGACTATTTCCCGCGCTCGTCAGAAGGACAGTTTCTTTTGATGGAAGAAGTTCTGGATGAAGTCGACGATATTCTCAGAGTTTGAGATATTCAGTATAAGATAATCCAGTTGCTATTTTATAACAAACGAAAAAACTTCCCAGAAAGAATATGTTACCGAGAATGAGAAGTATTATTTTTTTCATAGCTGCAAAATCTATATCCCAATACCATCTTCAGCGATTTTTATATGTTCTTCCTCAGTTTTTTTATTTTTTATTTCTGATTCTTTCTGTGGTTTTCCAGAAAAATGAATACAGAGAATTCTCTCTACTCCTTCGCCTTCGCTCTGAGTCGAAAGGCCTTCTATTTTCTTTTCTGCTATATAATCATGAGCTTTTTTACGTTCATAAGGTGTGAGATTTGGTACTCGCATCAATCCACCAGCAACCATTACTGAACTTATTTTTGTATCGAGAAATGTATATAATCTCGTTTCTTTATTCTTTATATAATCATTTACCTCGAGGTGCACGTGTGTAAACTTCTCTCGCTTTTTCTCTATCATGCGTCAGAGAAGATGTGAAAATGCCTCTAGATTTTTTCCATACATTCCGATCAGGAGATGAGAGTCAGGACTTTTTAGAGATATAGAAACATCATCTCCAGAATCTTTTATTTCCAGTGTATCGATCTGGATTCCCAGATTTTGAAAAAAAAGGGTAATAAATTCATTCATACGGTAGAAAATTATGTACCAAGTATATGGAAAAGCTGGAAAAATAAAAATTTTTGTCAGTCAGAATTTGCAAAAGTGAGGATTTTTTATAGAATCTGCCCACATTTATAAATGGATCGTTTTATCTCTTTTAGGGAGGTTCAATTTGATTTGCTCAGTCTTTGCCACAGTCCATTTTGTTTCTTGAGTTTTCTGGAGAGGTCGCATAGTGGCTTAGTGCGCACCCTTGGAAAGGGTGTATACCGCAAGGTATCGGGGGTTCGAATCCCCCTCTCTCCGCCATGCATCAAGTTAAAATAAGAGAAGTTGCCTTCTCTTATTTTTTTGATATACTCCCTTCAGTACATATATGATTTTTTGCTTTTCAGCCTTGATTTATATGGCATTAATTAATCTTCTTTGTTATGAAAATAAAAGATTTTGCACAGAAAAAACGTGTATCAGACCGTCTTCGCCGGATCGAAGGACAGATTCGTGGGGTTATACAGATGATCGAAGACGAAGCTGGAGTAAAAGAAATTATCCAACAACTTTCTGCTATCCGAAGTGCTGTTGGTCAAGCAGCAAATGAAGAGATTGTCTGTGCTTTTGAGCGTGTTTCCGAAAAGAAAACCAGTCTTTCACAGGAAGATTTTGATGAAATCCGTGTATTTCTCAAAACGGTGCGTTAAATTTCATCCTTTCAAAAATCCTCTGTAAGAAAGAGGATTGTTTCTTATGTGAAGAATTCTAAAAAAGTTTGCATTTTTGTATCTTTCGAGTATTCTCCCTGTGTTAAAGCAAACCTCAACTTATTCACTGGCGCCTGGTGGTTCTTGCAAAAGTGAAATCTACGAAGTATCCTGGTCCGATCTTCACTCCATGAGATTCTATATTATACATACATTTCTCTTTTTTGATTTTACAAAATATATTTTTGTTTTGACTTTTTTTCTCGTCTCTCCATAGTAAGGGGCAATAATCTCCTTCTTCATTATGGCTAAAAATCTTGTCATCGTTGAGTCTCCTGCCAAAGGAAAAACGATCGAAAAATTTCTCGGTTCTGACTATCAGGTAGAAGCAAGTTTTGGCCACATACGAGACCTTCCTTCGAAAAATATGGGGATCGATATTGAGTGAGGATTTATCCCTCTCTATGAGATATCCCCCGAAAAAACCAAACGCGTTGCTGAACTCAAACGGCTCGCAAAAACAGCCGAAAAAATCTGGATAGCAACCGATGAAGATCGTGAAGGAGAAGCTATTGGATGGCACCTGTGCCAAGCACTCGGGATCGATGCGACGACCGTGGACCGTATCGTCTTTCATGAAATTACGAAAAAAGCCATAGAGCATGCCATCGAAACACCGAGAAAAATATTTCTCGACCTTGTGAATGCTCAACAATCTCGTCGTATCCTCGATCGTATCGTGGGATATGAAGTATCGCCCGTTCTCTGGAAAAAGGTCAAAGCGGGTCTTTCTGCTGGTCGTGTTCAGTCGGTAGCTGTGAAGCTCCTCGTCGAACGTGAACGTGAGATACGGGCATTTCTCCCAGAAGAAACCTGGAAGATCGAAGCTCATCTCGAAAATAGTACCCCTTTTTCAGTGGAGCTCGCGAAAATCGATGGAAAATCACAAAAATTTAAAAATGCGGATGAGGTCAAAGTATTTCTCACACGGCATAATATCGATCTGACCGCGGTAAAAACCTCGAAAGACAAGAAGGGAAGTATCGTTGTAAACTTCACTCATAAAGAAGGATTCACTCTCACGGATATTGATAAAAAAGAAGGAAAACGATTACCAGGAGCTCCATTTACCACTTCGACACTCCAGCAAGAAGCTGCGAGAAAACTCGGATATGGAGTAAAACAAACCATGGATATCGCACAGAGACTCTATCAATCAGGTCATATTACCTATATGCGAACGGATAGTGTGAATCTTTCTGATTTGGCGATCGATGCATCGAAAAAATTTATCGAAAGTCACTTTGGAAAAGAATATGCCCTTCCAAATGGTCGAAAATATAAAACGAAACAAGCATCGGCACAAGAAGCCCATGAGGCTATCCGACCGACTGATATAGAAAAAACTCCTGATACGATCCATCTCGATGGTCAAGAAGCCCGTATTTATAAGCTTATTTGGGAGCGTACGGTCGCTTCGCAGATGGCGGAAGCGATTATCGAAAGTACGACGTACCGATTTACTCCGAAAGGATACAAAGAAGAATGGACGGCAAAATGAGAAGTAATTCAATTTGCAGGGTTTATGAAGCTCTATGTGGAAGGAACGGATGATGAACACGAAGAAGACAGTAAAAAACTCCCAGCACTCGCTCAGTGAGTGATCCTGGATTCTGAGAGTATCACTGGATTTCAGAAGTTTTCTCTTCCACCTCCTCGATATACCGAAGCGGCACTCGTGAAGAAACTCGAATCAGAGGGTATTGGTCGTCCTTCGACTTATGCTCCGACGATCCAGACGATCCAAGATCGTGGATATGTCGTGATCGAATCGAAAAAACTCCTTCCGACCGATATTGCTTTCGTGGTGATCGATTTTCTCGAAAAAGAGTTTTCGAGTTTTGTAGACTATGGTTTTACTGCGAAAGTAGAAGAACAGTTCGATCATATTGCTGAGTGAAAACTCGACTGGAAAAAGATGCTCACGGATTTCTATACTCCGTTTCATGAATCAGTGAATGAAGCGATGGGAAGTGAAGGACGCTTTTCTGGAGAGAGAATCCTCGGAAAAGATGAAAAATCAGGACGCACGGTACTGGTTCGTATGAGTCGATTTGGTCCGGTTGCTCAGATCGGAGCCCCAGATGAGCTCGAAGAAGATGAGAAACCTCGTTATGCGAATCTCTCTCCGGGACAGTCTATCGATGATATCACTCTCGAAGAAGCATCCGCACTTTTTGGACTCCCGAAAGATCTCGGAATGTATGAAGAGAAAGAAGTGATCGTCGGTCAATGACGCTTTGGTCCATATGTAAAATTCGGAGAAGCGTTTATTTCTATTCCTCGCACCGAAGATCCCCTGAGTGTCGATATGGAACGCGCTATTGAACTTATCGAAGCAAAAAAAATCGAAGATGCTCCTGTCGGACACTACGATGGTGAACCTTATACGAAAGGAAAAGGAAGATTTGGACCATTTCTCAAGTGGAAAAGTCTCTACGTGAATGTGCCGGTACGTTATGATTTCGAAAATCTTTCTGAAACTGATGCACAGACACTTATAGCCGCGAAAGTAGAAAAGGAAGCTAATCGCTATATCCATAACTGGCCAGAGGAAAAAATATCCGTGGAAAATGGTCGATATGGTCCATTTATAAAGTTCTGAAAGGAGAATGTATACCTCAAACGTGATGGAAAAAAGATCACTGAAATCGAAGAAATACAAGCACTCAGTTTCGATGATGTAAAAGAGATGATCAGCGAACAGATTCCAGGTGCGTTTAAAGAAAAAAAGAAAGCAGTGAAAAAGCCTGCAGCAAAAAAGACAGTGAAAAAAACTCCTGCGAAAAAAACAAAATAATTTTCAAAAAAATTCCCTTTTCACAAAAAATTACTCATTGCAAAATGAGTAATTTTTTGTAGTATCCTCATATATCAGATGAGTTTTTATAGTTTTATTTTCGTGTCATGCGTTTTCTTTTTTTACGACTTTCGAAGTATTTATCTTTCATTTTTTTAGGCCTCTTTTTGTTTTTTCCTCAGATCTCTCTTGCACAGAGTACATATGTGAAAGATATCGAAGCTATACTTTCCCTTGGGAACTTGATCGACCGGGAATCACGTATAGATGTGAAACAAATACTTGAAAAAAAACGTCTCGATCTCATCACAGAAACTATCAGAATCCAGAAAACTCTGAAGACTCGATTTTCCGAAAAACCGACGATCGATCTCACTGCAAAATATCGTCTTTTTCTTCAGAAATATAGCTTGTCGTGTGAGATCGCAGCGGTGCGAATTCTTATGGAAACGATCACGAAAAAACCAACAACGGAAGAGAGTATTTTTTCCTATTTTCCGATTTTTCTTGGATCCAAAGTATGAGAAATATGGTGAGATCCAGATAAGTATTTTGTATGAGATATTCAGTGAAGACAGTCGAATTTTACTGGTTTTTGAGTCTATCCTCCTGTGGTTTCAGATTTCTTCAAAACACAGAAAATCTCCGCATGGATATATAGTGGATCTGATGAAAGAGAACTTTCTGAGAGTGAACGCCTTACGACGATACTCACTTCACTTCAAGGCGGATATCATGTGCTCTTATGGTGAGATTATTGTACACTTACTTCCGAGGAAGATGGTATCATGATGAGTATGGACGTCTACGTTTCGAAGTTCCTTGGTGTCGCTGCTATCAATCACTGTTTTCAGAGTTCAGCTGCTCGAAAGCTGTCATGGAAAACGCCAGAATGAAAAGATATTTCCGCACTTTCAGGTGAACATGCGTTCGTACTTCTCGGGTATTTTGGTGATATAACGGCACCGACATATATCATCGTATGGGATACAAAAACAGGGAAGCATATCTACAGTCGTGCCGAGTGGATGAGAAAGTGGAAACTCCTCGATTATCGTGCACTCATCGTAAATCCACATGTTTATTAGAATATATTTGTATGAGTATTTTCATTTCTTCAAGGAAAAATAATTATACCCCTTGATGTATTTTTGACTTGCAAAATATTTTTGATATACTATTCGAATATTTCATAATTTATTTTTATGCCTCCATCAGATTTTGCACCAAAACTTTCTAAGAAAGAAAAAAAGGCTCTTTTGAAAACACAAAAAAAAGAACAAAAACAATCGAAAAAACTTCAGAAAAAAACTGAAAAAATCCAAAAGAAAGCAGAGAAAAAAGCAAGAAAGGCTGATAAAAAAGAAGCAAAAATTCTTGCAAAAATCACAAAAAAACAAAAGAAAATAACGCCTCAAAAAACAGTAACACCTAAAAAGGTGGTATCTTCTACTATCAAACCAGCAGTGAAGAAAGCACTGGCTGTAAAGAAGTCAGTTCCAAGAAAAACGAGTGTTACTCCTCAAAAAACTACAACTCCTCGTGTTCCTTCCACGCCTGCTCGAAAACCATCCGTTCGATCTACATCCGTAATTCCTGCAAAAAAACCAGCAACTTCTCGAGTTCGTGCAACTCCTGCAAAACCAGTCGTCAAACCTCTTCAAAAAAAACCAATCGCACGCAAACCTAGTACAACTACTCCAGCTGTTTCCAAATAATCTCACTTCCAAAAATATGCCAAAAAATGTAAATCTCAAAAAGATATCGACTCGTGCTCCTGATGGTATGACCAAAGAAAAAGCTCTCAAAGAAACAGAAAAAATGAGGAATGAGATTATCGAACTGCAAAATAAATTCTATGCAGATGGGCGTCACGCACTCTTGATCGTGCTTCAGGGAATGGATGCAAGTGGAAAAGATGGAACTGTGCGTCACGTGCTCGGCGGAGTTAATCCTTCTGGAATGCGTGTCTACGGATGGAGAAAACCTCTTGGTGCCGAGACGAAACATGACTATCTCTGGAGACTTCACAATGTTGCCCCAGAACGTGGGATGATCCATGTATGGAATCGTTCCCATTATGAAGATATTCTTGTACCAACAGTACTCAAGTTTCTAGATAAAGAAGTGATCGAAAAACGATATGATCATATCAATAATTTCGAAAAAATGCTCACGGATGAGGGAACGATTATCGTGAAGTGTTATCTTCATATGTCGAAAGATACTCAGCTCGAACGTCTTGAAGAACGCATGCTTGAACCGGAAAAATATTGGAAATCCACAGGTGCCGATTTTGATTCTCGTCTTTTATGGGAAGATTATATGAAAGCATATGAATCAGTGCTTTCTCGAACAGATACTGACCATGCACCATGGCATATTATCCCAGTAGATAATAAATGGTATAAACTTTGGTTGGTTGCGAAGACGATTTTGGAAGCGATGAAATCAGTTGATCTCGAATGGCCAAAACTTACTGCTGAACATATTCCTGAAAGTGTCCGTCAGGACGTCGAAGAAAAAAAAGCACGTGTGAAAGTAGAAGCCGAGATCGCCAAAGCAACGAAGAAAAGTCCAGAAATTCTTTCGAATACTTCAGTTTCTAAAAAAGCTTCAAAGAAATAGATAGAAAATAAATCCCACTATTATGGTGGGATTTATTTATTTTATATGAGAATACATATTTCCTATTCATCCTTTCATTTCATTAAAAAATTTCTATATTTTACGAAATGATTTTTTGAATATAATAGAAATATATTTCTTATCTTTTGCTTTTATGCGCATCGACATGCACAATCATACCACTCTTTCGGATGGAACGCATACGCCTGAAGAGGTTGCTCGGGCAGTGATCGATCGCGGGATTTCTCTTCATGTTGCGACGGAACATGATCGAGTGAATCGTGATGTAACAAAATGGATCGAAGAATATCAGCTTCAAAATAAAATTCTTCGAGATGATCCTCTATATATCCACAGTTTCGAAGGTGTCGAAATCAGCACGAGACGTGAAGATGGTGGAAATGCATCGTTGCATATTCTTCATTATGCTCAAGATATTTCTACTTCCGTTGAACTTCTTCTCGAGAAGACTCTTGTAGGAAAAATAGAAAAAGTCCAAAAACAGTGTGAAACTCTTCATAATCTCTGATGCCGAGTGCATATATGAGAAGAGGCGAAGGATTTTACTTATGAAAATCTTCTTTTATTTTTTCCAGAAAACAAAAAATGAACGCTGAATAATTCCCATATTTGGAAAGTATTGACTGGTTCTCCAGAAAATATGAAAATTTTAAGTGATATTTCTCATGGATTTCTCACGACTGAGAATCTTATGTCCGAATGACTGAAGCAAAAAGGGAAATATTTTCGTACGATTTCTCTTTCTGAGGATCTGCCTCTCTACGAACCAACTTTTCCTCAGGTTTCCGCTTCTCTGCAAAATGAAAATAGTATTCTTTCATTGGCGCATGCCAATTTTTCTTATGGAAGTATCGAATTATTTCAAAAAAATCTTCCCCTTCTTGTAGCGCAATGACTCAATGGTATTGAGATCAATACTCGCGCATCACCTGCATGGGTCCAAGCCATACTTCATGCCCATGAAAAATACGAACTGCTGCTTACTTTTGGATCTGATTCTCACACACTCGATGGAAATGATGAACGACATGGAGATCTGGGTTCTATGTATTTAGATCCTATAAAAGACAGAGATTTTATACAAAAAAAATTCAACAAAATCTTTCAAAAGCTTGCGATGAATACATAATAGAAATGGTGAATATAATTTATTTTTTTGACAGATTTTTAGAAATCCATATCATCAAACTATGAATACATTTTCTTTTCGAGCATCTTGGCATCTTTCCACTCCCTCACGGTGTGGTATTTTTGCTTAGATTTTTATAAAAAGATCTTCCAAATCCCTCGTGAGTTTTTTGAACTTTCGGGGGATTTTTTTAACCAAAATACTATGTATCTCTATTTCAAATTGAAACAAACGTGGCAAAATATCTGGCATCACTTCCTTTCTTATGGCGGTAGTTTTTTCTTGCATCTTTTTTGCAACGAAATTCCTATCCGCCACAAGAGGCGGATTTTTACTTCTTATTTTCTTATATATGA
>CANBWW010000024.1 GCA_947373235.1 Candidatus Altimarinota bacterium
GACCGGAAAATAGTTGGCACACGCAATAAGTCGATTATTCATGAGGTCACTCGTAATACGAATCGCTTCAGGCTTGGATGGATGTGTGACGTAGATAAGTATGAATGTCATATTTATGAAGAATAAAGTGATTGTTCTTTTTGGAGTCTTTCTTTTTGGATTTGTTTCGTTTCATTCCAGTTTCACCTGGTAGATCCATCGAGATTGAGTCTTTCAGAAAATTTTGCATAACAACGTTCGAAAATGCGTGCTTTTTGGATTTTTCACTCTTTTTCAAATGATTCAAGAAAACAAAGATAATCCCAAAATACATCTCAGAGTTCATCTTCGAGTTGTATATATTTCTTGTCTTGTATTTCTTTTTTGACTTCATCGAGTTCATCATATATACCATCGAGAAAAGTCTGATTTCCTTTGTAAAAATCCCTTGTATCCTTTGTTGATAAAAATGAAATACGATTTTCAGAAAGGGTGAGGATATTTTGGAGAGTTTGAAAATTCATACTATTATAAAAATACTCGTACTGCCTTCTTTTTTCCCATTTCTAAAAGCACGGGTTCTGAAGTGAGTTTAACAAGAAATTTCGCATCAGTTACAATAACTCAGTTCAGACGAACAGAATTTCCGGAAAGCGCATTTTTTACATCCCCAGAAGTGGCACAAAACCCAACTTTTTTCAAAAGATCAGAAAGAGAAATTTCTGGAACTCATAAAGCCATAGATTCGATATTATTACTATCACTTGGATCGTACGGTTTTCCATGATACATAGTGATTACATAGTCAGCCAATTCTCTCTTAAGAAGATTTGGATGTTCTCAGTCAGTGAGTCTCTGCGTTACTCACTTTACTTCTTCGACGGTCATATCGGTTGCAAAAGTAAAATAGTGAGTAATCAGATCATCACTCACATTGATCAATTTTTGATACATATCAAAGGGAGTATCATCTATAAGTATACAATTCGGGCTTGTTTTCGACATTTTCTTTCCATCGGTTCCGATAAGGAGATCGAAAGTCATAATATCTTGTTTTGGAAGACCAAAAGAGTGCATGAGTGTCCGTCCAGCGAGGAGATTGAAATATTGATCATTGCCTCCAAGTTCGAGATCACAACTTCCATATTTTCGTGCGATAGCAACACTATCGTATCATTGCATGATCGGATAAAGAAATTCTTGAAGGGAAATACGTTTTCCTTCCTTATATCGCTTGGAGAAATTATCTCGATCCAGCATCTCAGCCACAGAAAAATTCGAAGCAAGTTCACCCACTCATGCAAAATTCACAGCATCAAGCCCCTCACTATTATAGTAAATATGGATCTTCGAAATATCGATCACTTTTGAGAATTTTTGGAGAAATATTTCTGCATTGGCACGAGTTTCTTCACGAGTAAGCATAGGACGTTCTGCATCCTTATCACTCGTATCTCCAACCTGGGCAGTTGCATCTCCAAAAAGAAGAATGATCTCATGTCAGAGTTCTTGGAATTCTTTGAGCTTCAGAAATGGTACCATATGTCCAAGATGGATCTTGGCAGCTGTTGGATCGATCCCGAACTTGACACGAAGTTTTTCTCAGGCTTCGAGACGTTTTTGAAGATGCTCACTATCGATCACGCGAGAAACTCACTTCGTAAGGAGATTTTGGATAGGGGAAAGTGACATGAGATATTAGAACTTAGATTTTAGGAGAAAGAAAATATATTAACTTCTATATATCCAATCAATCAAAAAACACCTTTTCTGGGATATTTTTTGCAATTTCATGAACTACTCGATCCATATTTTCGTTAGAAAGAACTCAAGAAATAATTTCTCGAAAATTAATTTCCATTCATTTTGAACGAGCAAGACGAATTATTTCCTTTTGTTCGTTAGTTAATAGATTCATATATAAAAATTAAACAACTTTATCAATGAGTCCATACTTGAGAGCTTCTTCCGCTGTCATATAATTGTCTCGGTCACAGTCTTGACGCACTTTATCGATTTTTTGTCCAGAGTGTTTCGCGAGGATCGCATAGAGAATCTCACCCGTACGGATGATATGATCTGCAGCGATTTTTATGTCCGTTGCTTGACCCTCCATGCCTCCGAGTGGCTGATGGATCATGATCTCCGCATGAGGAAGTGCATAGCGTTTTCATTTTGCTCCACCACAGAGGATAATCGATCCCATAGAAGCTGCGAGACCAACTGCCACAGTGATCACATCTGGTTTGATCGACTGCATAGTATCATAGATCGCGAGGCCTGCTGTCACATGTCCTCCAGGGGAATTTACATACATGGTAATCGGTGCCTTTGGATCAACTTTTTCGAGATAGAGAAGCTGAGCAATCACGGTATTGGCAACTGCAGAATCGATGGCATCACCGAGAAATATAATACGATCTTCCAAAAGTCGTGAATAGATATCATAAGCACGTTCCTGTCCTCACACTTTATCGATAATCGTGGGAACAAGGAAATCAGAAATTATTTTTTTAGATTTTTTAGACATAAAAAAGAACAAGGCGTTAAGAGATAAGAGCATTATAGGAAAAAAAGTATTTTTGCAAAAAAGAGCACTGATTTTTGGAGAAAAAATATATATGTGATACGCTAGTGATAGTAATTTATCTTTTTGACTATGACTCAACCAGAAATAGGAAATAATATAAATATTTCTCCCGAAACATTACAAATTCCTGAAGAAAAAAATAAATCTCCTGAGCTTAATTTTTCAGTAAGCACACTTTCGAATCATATCCGATCAAAAGTATCCCTCAGTCTCGATGAAATCCCAGATTTTAATACCGTATCGAATAAAGTCACTTCATCACTCAATGAACTTAAAAATAAATTCAATGAAACGAAGGAAAACACTATAGATGAGACGTCACTCACCATAGAAAAAGTCATAAATACTTATAAAGATGCTCCGAATTTGGTAGAAAAACTCACAGATTTCATAGGAAAACTCCCAAAAAGTACTTACGATAATATGAAACTTGCAGTGAATAATTTTCAAAAAAATGGAGATTTACAGGCAAAAATCTCTAATATTTCGAAATCACTTGGAGTTGATCCATATATTATCTGTGGCGTCTGTACGCAAGAAACCAAGTTTGATGCGACGCTCGTATCTCCAAAATGAGCAAAGGGACTGATGCAACTCATGCCAAATACAGAAAGGGGGATTCGGAATTTTATCGAACGTGGAAGTAAAGTGAATGCATGACCTGAAGAAAAGTTTTATGCGCTTCTTCGTGACAATAAAACATTTATGGAAATGTACAAAAATACAGATTCTAGTATCCAAAATCTTGCCATCGGTTCTGCATTTTTAGCATATTTGAGTACAAAATTCTGAGGAAATATGGAAGCAATCCTCAGTTACTATAACGGTGGTGGATCGAGTGCGGCGAAAAATAGTAAAGAAAATCAATCGTATGCGCCGTGAGCTCTCAGTTATGCAAAACTCTTTCAGCAGATGAATATTTTTCCTACTACATAAATCCGAGGAAATATGAAAACGCTCCTCTTATATGATGCATTTTTCTCACGTGGTCAATCTGAAAAGATGAATCTCGAAATTGCGATGATCCTCTCTGCAGATATATTAACAGGGGTCTATACAGAAAATACATATATTCCAGAACATATTGGTTTTCATGGAAAAATCATAGAAATCTACCGATCGATTCCAAAAAATCAAAACCTCTTTCATACGATTCTGCTCGTGTGGAAATTTCGAAAAAATCATCTCATTTTTCAGGACTATGATACATTTATACTCTGTGACGAGTGACTTTCGGCTGCTTCTACTCTCCCAGAATGAAAAAATACGTATTATTTTGCACAAAATCTTCCCGATTATATAGAGAAAATTTCTGATGAAGAAAGGGGGGAAATCCCATATTTTTTTCATGAATTTTATGAACTCAAAAGATGGTTTTTGCAAAAAATATTTCTCTCTCGAATCCAAAAAATAAAAAGGATTTTTACAAATACTCAGGAAAATAAAGCAATACTCAGAAAACTCACTGGAAGGGAAGATATTTTTGTATTTCATCCAGCGGTGAATACATTAGAGTTTCATCCAGTAAAACAGAAACAAAAATATATATTCCAAGAACACAATAATATCACTTCGGTCATAGAAAATGAGCTCGATGAATACTATCTATCAGTTGCGAGACTCACCAGTAAAAAACGTGTGGAAGAAGTAGTGAGAGCATTTTCATATCTTCCTTTGAAAAACCTCGTCGTTCTCTACCGCGAAGATGATAGTCAGAAAGATCTTTGCATGAGTATCGCTCGCGGTCATGAAAATATTTTTTTCAAAAAGATCATCCATGATTCAGAAATTCCACCAATGATAGCCAATTCAGTGGCAACGATTTCGATCGCTCGAGAAGATGATTTTGCTCTCTCGGCTATCGAAAGTATGGCGTGCGGTATTCCGGTAATATGAGTAGATGAAGGGTGATATAGTGAAGTCATCTTACCATGAAAAACGGGCACACTTCTCAAGAAAGAATTCAATGAATATGAACTCATAGACGCTATACGTTTGATGCCACGATGAAGAGCAGAAGAAATGAAAGAAGCCTGTATAGAAAAAGCAAGGGAATTTTCTATAGAAAATTTCGCAAAAGAACTCAGAAAACAGATATAAAAAAGAGGCTTCAAGCCTCTTTTTTATTATTCTCCGCGAGGAGCTCGTGACTTGTCACCATCTCGATAACTTCGATATCCACCCTCAGATCCTCCAGAAGAGCGACCTTCAGAACTTCCACCTCGGTAGCTTCCACCAGAACCACCACCTGATGATCCACGGTATCCACCTCCTTCAGATCCACCACGATATCCACCCCCAGAAGAAGAACCTCCTCGGTAACCACCACCTGATGAGCGACCACCCCCAGAATATCCTCAACGTCCTCCACCACTCGAACCACTATATGGCTTACGAACGGCTTTGACACGAGGGATGATCGTTCCTTCGATATCTACTTCTGTCACTTCGATCTTATGCATACGTTCGATACGCTCAAACGGTCGCATTTCTTCACTCGAAACCAGCATGATCGCGTGTCCAGAAGCACCAGCACGACCAGTACGACCGATACGATGGATATAGCTTTCTGGATCATGTGGAACATGATAATTCACTACAAGATTGATATTGTTCATATTGAGTCCACGAGCAGCTACATCTGTACCGATAAAAATACGCACGACACCATCCTTAAAATCCTTCAATGCACGCATACGATCACGTTGCTGCATATCTCCATGAATATATGCAGCCTTATGACCATCACGATAGAGATATCTTTCGAGTTCTTCCGTTTCGTGTTTTTTAGCAGTAAAGACCATAACTTTATCTTCTGGAAAACGCTCAAGAATACGCTTCAAAACTGGATATTTATCTCGGATACCTACACGCATAAATACGTGATCAATAGAATCCACAGTCACTGCTTTCGAAAGGATAAGCGACTCTGTTTCACCTTTTATATGACTATCGAGAAGACGAGTGATCGCTGGTGTATAGGTAGCAGAAAAAGTAAGAACTTGTTTTAAACTCTTGAGTCCTTCCCAGATTTCTGTAACTGCAGGAGCAAATCCCATATCCATCATCTGGTCCACTTCATCGAGAATAAGCGTTGTAACATTATCAAGATCGATCCAACCACGTTCCATAAGATCCATGAGACGTCCTGGAGTCGCGATGATGATCTGAGGACCAGCCTTGAGACCTTCTTTTTGTTTCCAGATAGGAGAACCACCGTAAACCGCAAGAGAACCCATACGCATATTGCGAGAGAGATTGAAGACTTCATCGCGAGTCTGAGAAGCGAGTTCACGAGTTGGCTCCAGGATAAGGATCTGAGGAACTCGTTTTTTCTCATCGATCGAGTTCAAAGCAGGGATACAAAATGCAGCAGTCTTTCCAGAACCAGTATTTGACTGGACGATAAGATTTTTACCTGCAAGAGCGGCAGGGATAACTTGAGCCTGAACCTCAGTTGGTTCGTGGTAACCCAAGTCGGTAATAGCGCCGAGAATTTCGGGACGCAAAGAAAGAGTAGAAAAACTCATAAAAAAGAAAAAAGTGAACGGCACAATATGCCGAAAATAGAAAGTTTACAACTTCACGGATGTAATATAGATAGACTCCTCTCGAAAAACCGTGTTATACACGTATAAAGCTCGTATGTATGAGCCTGCAGATAGGAGAAATAATCAAAAACGATGAGACGATATCGAGACCTCTCTCGATACTTCTCGAAAAATCAGAGAAATTGTGAGAGGATTATATGGAAAGGGTAAAAAAAAGCAAAAGATAATTTGACAGAGGCTATGTGTGTGTGGTATAGTTGTTTTGCCAATTCATCTAGAGGAGAAATCTCATGGCGCTTCGTTTTGAATCAACCATCAGTGGTAAAAAAATTACCATTCATTCCAGTAACGGGCAAATGTTCGTGAATGGAAGAGACACTCAACTTTATCAATGGAAATCTGATCCAAAACGTTGGAAAAATCAAGGAGGTTCAGATATCTCTGAACTGAAGGGTAAATCCATTGAAGAGGTTCTGAAATATAAAGGCCACATCTGATCTTCTCTGAAATCTTTTTCTGCTGGAAAATAGCTGGAAAAAGATTCGTTGGTAAAATCGACTCACAGAAATGTGGGTCTTTTTTTGATTTTCTAGAAATTGCTTTTTATTTTCGAGTATGAATGATAATTTTTGACTTTAGTGAAAAAATGGATATAGAATATATATAATAAAATAATTTATATATATATGTCAATAAATGAAAGCTTGGGAGCTAATGAAGCGAGAAATTCTACTCAAGTAGATGGACTTACGAAAGTCCAAACAGATGTTCACGATATACTCTCAACTCCATGAAAAGTGAGTAATCGATATGAATCTGTAGAAACTCTGATCGCCTCGTGACTCTGGCCAGCAGGGAAACAAATGAACAGAACTCGTGGTGATTCAGCACTCGAACTTCTTGGGTATGTACGTTTTTATACAGGGAAAAACGCAGATCTCTATATCATCCCAGATAAAAATCCGATCCAGATTCTCATGGTTCGAACCGATCGAACTTCGGTTTTCAATATTCCTCTCGATCTCGAGATAGAAGGGAAGTGAGCGATACAAAATCAGATCTCCATCCAAGGAGCAACCTTCGCCGAACGACATGGTATCAAAACAGCTATGAGACCACTTCCTAGCAATATACCAACAGAACTCAAAGATCGTTCTCAGGCGATAGAACTTTGCAAACAACTGGAAGTGGAAATCGGTGGAAAAATGGAATGAATGGAGCTGATATTTCGTAACTATATAACGGGAAGTCTCTATAAAGCATATGCAAAATGAAAAAATCCATATGAGACGAATCTTCCCGAATGACTCATAGAATGGTCTGATATAAGAGATGAATATGGAAACGCACACTTTACGCCGACAGATAAAACAAAAGATGATAATCCAATACCATCACATATAGTGCAAACTGCGTATCCTGAAATAGTACAGTCACTTCAAATACTCTTCAAGCAATTCACAGACTTTGCATATGTTCGTGGATACGTACTCGTGGATACAAAATTCGAAGTTTTCATTAATTCAGAGTGAGAATGGATTCTCGGTGATGAGATACTTACGCCAGAATCATCTCGATTTATCCTTCGAAAAGATTTTGAAGCAGGAATCTATATTTCAGCCGATAAACAATTTATTCGTGAACTCGGAAAGAAATTTTTATGGGAAAAAAAGTGGAATGAACTAAAAGATCAAAATCCTGAACTAACAGAACTCAAGGTTTCACATGAAATAAGCCAAGCAGATAAAAATATCGTCCTCGCATGATATAAAGGAATCCGAGACACACTAAAAACTGAATTTGATTAAATAAAAATCCTCTGAAATTCAGAGGATTTTTATTTTGAGATTCATTTTTTCGAAAGCCACATTTTCAGGCTTTCAACATCTTCAATGGAAAATTTCGTACTTTTTTCTGCATTATGAATCCTTATCCAAACAGGCACAGAACCAGTTTTTTGCAAAGAGAGAAACTCTT
Source organism: Candidatus Altimarinota bacterium (assembly GCA_947373235.1). Taxonomy (GTDB): domain Bacteria; phylum Patescibacteriota; class Gracilibacteria; order BD1-5; family UBA2023; genus CANBWW01. The sequence continues at coordinate 8,098 of CANBWW010000024.1, forward strand.
TTAAATCAAGAAGATCATCTTTGGTCCAGAAATTTGGTACGTCGATGGTATATCTATCTCAATCTGGATCGGCGGTTTCCATGACTGCATCAATACTCACTCATCTTTGGGTCGGATCCATTTTTCCTGCCATATCTCGAAAAGATGAGATGGAAAATGTTTTCACACTTCCAGCGTCGGCTTGACCTCATTTTTTTCACCAACCTGCTGATGGAAACAAAGAAACTTCATCCGCTTCATCGTCGAACTTTAGTCGTCCATCTGCCACGACGATCGTATCTTCTATGATCTTGAGTTCATATTTTTCATAGTCTTTCGGGAAGATTACGATCCGAAAATCAAATCCTACCGATTCCACCGTCGCGATCATCATCATTCCTCCAGATTTCGTTTGCATTTTTCGCACATTGGAAACGAGACCGATAAGCGTTGCATAAACGGTTTCTGGAGTTTTTTCGAGTTCATCATCTTCGGTTTTCACACCAATCGGATTTCCTTCCTCATCGACAAGTGGGATAATATCTTCACGCTCGATCCAGTCATATACCGAGCTGATATTTTTTGATTTCTTCTTGATAAATTCTCAGATTCCATCGAGTGGATGACCAGAAACAGGATATCCGACCATAGTCTTCTCTCACTTCATCCGCTCCTCGAAAGTGAGGGGCTCACATTTTTCAAGCTCGAAATGAACACGATCCGCATTACCTTCACCAAGGTCAAAAAGACCCATTTGCGAAGTTTCTTTTTTAGATTCTATCTCTTTCTGATAGGCACTCATCTTTTCGATCGACTTCACGAGACTCGCACGTTCTCAGAAAATATCGAGAGCACCCGCATATATGAGCGCTTCGAGAGATTTTTTATTGATCACGTCACCGCCCGTTCGTTCGATAAAGTTATAAATATCGAGAAATGGTCCTTCCACTTTTATCGCTTCACGAATCGTATCGATCGGATGATCTCAAAGTCATTTGATTGCCTTGAGTCAGAATCGGATCGTCTCACTATCAATGAAAGTGAAATGTTTCCCAGATTCATTCACACTCGGAGGAAGGATTTTTACATTTTTGGATCTCGCTTCTTCGATCTCCAGCCGGATTCGATCCGAATCTTCCTCATCAGAAGTCATCAGTGCCGTCATGAATTCCGTCGGATAATACGTCTTCATATGGGCCGTCTGATAGGCGATCATTGCATAACAGGCAGCATGAGATTTATTGAACCCATAACCAGCAAATGGCTCGATAATCTCATCAAAGATATAGATCGCAAGGGTTTCAGCATGTCATTGATGATGAGCCGCTTCGATAAATTTTCCTCTTTGTTCCATCAGAAGATCATATTTTTTCTTCCCGATTGCACGACGAAGAATATCAGCCTCACCGAGAGAAAATCCAGCAAATGCTTGTACAAGCTGCATGATCTGCTCTTGATACACGGCAATCCCATATGTTGGCTTCAGGATTTCTTCGAGTGAAGGATGTGGATACTCCACCGTTTTTCGACCATATTTCCGGTCGATAAACTCGGGGATATAGGCAAGTGGACCTGGACGATAAAGTGAAACCATCGCAATCAAGTCCTCATATGTAGAAGGTTTCAATTCTCGAAGATAGCGACGCATGCCTGAAGACTCAAACTGAAATACACCGGTCATATCTCCTTCCCCAAAAAGATCGAGGACTTTCTGGTTTTCATAATCAATCTTCAAGAGATCCACATCGATCCCATGAACTTCCTTTACGATCACTTTTGCCCGATCCAGGATCGCGAGGTTTCGAAGTCCGAGGAAGTCCATTTTCAGAAGTCCGAGATCTTCCAGTGGATGAGCAGAAAACTGGGTTACGATGGATTCTGGATCTTTCGGTGGTGGCTGGAGTGGACAGAAGTGAATCATCGGCTCAGGAGCGATGATCACTGCACAAGCATGGACTCAGAGCTGACGAACGGCTCACTCCATTTTCAGAGCTGCATCGACGACTTTTTTATATTTTTCTTCTGTTTCATACGCGGTTTTAAATTCAGTGGACTCTTCAAGAGCCTGCTTGAGGGTAATACCAGGACGAGCGGGGATGAGTTTCGCAAACTCGTTCATCTCAGAAAAAGAAATACCTAACGCTTTACCAGAATCCTTCACTGCAGCACGAGCAGCAAGAGTACCAAATGTACACACTTGTGCTACATGATCAGCACCATACTTTCTTCGCACATAGGCAAGTACACGATCACGTCACTCATCAGAAAAATCCACATCGATATCTGGCATCGATACGCGAGAAGGATTCAGGAAACGCTCGAAGAGGAGTCAGTAACGAAGTGGATCAATATCCGTAATACCCGACAGATAAGCAAGGATAGCCCCAGCTGCAGAGCCACGACCAGGTCCGACAGGGGTTCCATTATTCTTACTGTATCGGATAAAATCCGCCACAATACAAAAATAACCATTGAAGCCCATCAATTCAACCACCGTGAGTTCATATTCGAGACGACGGATGATTTCATTTTCTTTTTCAGAAAGTGAAATGAGAAGTTCTTTTTTGAGAGGAGAATAATATGACTCAGCAAGTGTATAGAGCTCTTCCACAGACATATCTGATAGCCTTTTTTCTATTCGCGGAACTTCGCATTTATGAAGAAGTGTTGATCTATCGGTACTAGACAATGAAAAATCATATCGATACGAAAGTCCCTCGATACACATACGTCGAAGAAGCCACTCTTCTTCTTCAAGGAATTTGTAAATAGGTTCTTCTCCAGAAGTTTTATCATCTATGAGGAACTTCTTATAGTTTTGATAATCCGTCTTTTCTTCTTCTGAAAGAGGAAACTTCGGGATTTTATAGTCGCCATACTCAATCACGAGATCGATCATATCAGTGATTTTTTCTGTATTTGTGTATGCTTTTGGAGCGTACACGAGAATCTCTTCCATCTCACGAGAAGGTCGTATAGAATAATCTCCATTCATAAGTGTCACACGATCAGGATCATCCAGAGCTCGACCATCTGCGACCGATGACATCATATCGCGAACTTCCGCATCATCTGGAGTCAGATAATAGGCATTGTTCGTTCCAACATATTCGTATCCATATTTCTTTGAAAGTTCGATGATCTTACTGTTTATATTTGCCTGTAGAGGCTTATCTGGATGTTCCTGTATTTCAAGAAAGAAATGTTCTTTTCCAAACACTCATTCATAGTAGGAAATCCGTTCACAGATTTTTACCTCATCTTTTCAGGTCGATATCATCTGTGGAATCTCTCCATAAAGTGATCCAGAGAGAGCAATAATTCAATCACGAAATTTCTCAATAAGATCAAAATCAATACGTGGACGACCATTATAGTATCATTCCAGTTGGGAAATCGTTACGAGTTCCATAAGATTTCTATATCCAGTATAGTTTTTTGCAAGGAGAACGATTTCGTATATTTCATTATCTTTTTCACGATTGGTTCTTCATTTTTTTGAAAGGAGGAACTCTACTCATACGATGGGCTTGATTCATTCCTTTACACACGCTTGATAAAATTCAAAAGCCCCGTACATATTTCCACTATCTGTGATGGCGATCGCTTTTTGGCCGAGTTCTTTAGCACGTTTTGCGAGCTTATCTGGAGTTCCGAGTGCTTTCTGGAAGGTGTAGTGTGTGTGAGTATGGAGATGGACGAAGGACATAGAGAAGAGAAGATTCGATGATTTTTATAAGAACCAATATACAGAAAAAATCAAAAAAATAAAGACGGATTATCTCAATCAGAAAATAAATTTCCAATATTTGCATTTTAAAAATATATATGCTACGATAGTTTCATATTCACTACTTTCTAATCTATTTTCGTATGTGACTTTTCGATGACATCCTCAAAAAACCAAGCCCAGTACAAAACGAAGATCCACTCTGAGATACAAGTCCTACTGGACAGGGAAGTTCTGACCAATGAGGAAATCCAGGTGATGATACATCTACTTCAGGGATTTCTTCTGTATTTCATATTGAAAAAACAGAACCATCTTCCATTTTTGGAAATAATACACCTACTCAGGTAGAACCTATTACGGTAGCAACACCTCAAGTGATAAATACTCCCGAACCAACTGCAAATGGAGAGGATTCGCTTATTATCATGTCGAATACTCCGACAGTCGAAGAAACAACACCGATTTCTAATAATTTATTCAGTCAATTCAATACGACTGAAACTCCCATCACCATCGAAACGCAAACTCCTCTTGCAGCATCAACACCTATGGAAAGCAATATTGAAGAGAATACAGCAACCTTCAATACTCCTCCCGAGATTACTCAACCTGCAGAAATCACAGAATTACAAACACCAATCGTAGAATCTACTCCTGTGATCGATTCGAATGCTGATTCACTTTTTGGAAGTTTTTCAGCAAGTCTCGCTCCAGTAGAAATAGCTCCAACAGAAACCCTAATAACAGAATCATCTCTCTCGAGTTCACCACTATACGATCTATCTGCTTCTATGAAGTCAGAAGTATCAGTAGCAAAATCTCCAGATGAATTAACAAAAGACATTCCAAATATTCCAGTTTCTGAAAATTCTTTTTTTCATCCAACTGATTTTATCGAAAAATCCGTTGCCGATATCGATCATATGATAGAAAATATCGATGTGAAACATACAGCAAAAATATCAGAAGCAGAAGGATATAAAGCTGAGAAGATTCGATTTACACATCTTGAAAAAGACGCCTACGGGGCAGCATCAACAATGGATGATGAGAGAAAACATGCTCTCGAGATGAAAGAACTTCTCCTCGGAGAACTTCCTGAAAATAAAAATAAACCAAAAGACAAAAATAGCCATATAGAAACTTCACTCACTGGCATTGCCGTCGCCAATAGCGTCGAAAAAACTATGGAAAAAAAGAAAAGTCATCACACAGCAAAAATGGCAGCATAAATAAAAATTCCCCGTTTGGGGAATTTTTAATGAAAAAATCTGATACGATCGGCACTCGGGTGAGTACGAAGTTTTTCAAGTGTTTTCGCTTCGATCTGACGAACACGCTCACGAGTGACTCAGAACTCTTTTCCAACTTCTTCGAGTGTATGCATCTCACCTCCATCGAGACCAAAACGCATCAC
>CANBWW010000025.1 GCA_947373235.1 Candidatus Altimarinota bacterium
GGAATTCGCATAAAAAATACTATTTCAGGAGCAGATATCAGTTCACGTATAGCGAATAAAGATAATGCGAATCTCCATGTTGCGGCTTTTAAAAAAGAAAAACTCGCGAAATCAGGTGGAGAATGGAATCTTCTCAAAGTCGGAGAAAAGAGTTACTTCGGAAAAACCCTCGCCGCTCAAGATATCGATAACTATGCACGTCGTGATACTGCGAAAATACGCGATATGGAAGTCGGGATGCTTCCACCAAAACTCGCGCAGATGATGATCAATCTTTCTGGAAAAAATAATTCCCTCTACGATCCATTTTGTGGACTCGGAACGGTACTCATCGAGTGAGCCAATATGTGAATAACGCATATTCTCGGAAGTGATCTCTCTGCTCGCATGGTGGATGCTTCAGAAAAAAGTCTCACGGAATTCATAAAAAATGAAAATGTCTGGCAAGAACGCATCAAGCTCGCGGGAGGAACTCCAGCCAAGGATTTTTCTGATTTTACGAGCGATATCTTCGAACTCGATGTTATGAAGATCATCGAACTTCCAGAAACAACACAGATCTGGAAAAAAGACATAACCATCGTGAGCGAAGGATATCTCGGTGAGATCATGCAAAAAGATTCGAAAACACTCGATCGAGTCAAGATGGAACGATCGAAACTTTCGAATATGTACGATGCATTTTTTGCCTGACTTCGTAGACTCGACTATACTGGAAATATCGTGATCACTTTTCCTTTTTGGGATATTCGTGGAACACATTCATTTTTTGTAGAAATCGAAGATATTTTAGCACGGCACAATTTCGAAGTCGTCCCACTTCTTCCGAAAGATTTGAAGTGACTCCTCACACAAAAATGAACCCTTCTCTATAAGCGTCCTGGACAAAACGTCGGACGTGAAGTGACAAAAATCAGAAGAAAAGCATAAATATGGAACGTATCGATATTTCTCAGCATGCTCGTGATCCAAAATACTATAACAAAGATCGCGATATCGAAGTCGCGCTTGCGTGGAATGCGATCAAAAAAGTCCTGATAGAAGAACATCGAGACGAACTTTTCGAATACGTAAAAAGTGTGCGTCTGACCGATAAAAATATCGTGATCACAACAACGAAACCGATAGCAAACGCAGAAATCAGTTTCTATAAGAAAAAAATCCTGGAAAGATACAATACTTCTTCTTCAGGATTTTGAGGGATTCCGAAAGTATCTATTCTTCTCCAGTAATATCTCGAACTTTCTCTGATACTCGATGGAGTCCACCCATTATTTGAAAATATCCTATATAGAGGGCATCTGCAAGAACTTTTGATAGATTCTTGAGTCACATTTCACTCAAACGTTGTAGATAAATTCTATCTGTAGTCTGCATCGTTCATTTGTAAGATCTCACCCCCGATTCTCATTGTAATCCATCAATATCCGTAAGATTATCCAGTCGTTCGAGAGATTTTGCATAGAAAAAGTCTTCTGGCATATTCAAGACCATTCCTTGGAAAATCCAGTCAGCAAAAATATTTTTCTGTTTCTCAATATCTGTTTCTCAGTGATATTTTTCTTGGAAGAGATCTTCCCAGAGTGTTATCCATTTTCCTTTTGGAAGGAGTTTTTGAAGAATTTCGATAGTAGAAATAGATTCTGGAGATTCTGTATCGATGATATTTTTGATTTCCACGAAAAAACTATACTTTTCATGTACTCATGCTGATTTATTTTTTTCGAGAAAATGATTGATCTGATTCAGAACTTTTCCTTTTGGCTTGGACATCCAGAGAACAGAATTCGTCATCGCATCTCAAAAATGTGTATAAATTTCTTCCAGTCATTTTGGATTATCCTCGATGCAATCATGCAGGATAATATATCACTGGATTTTTTGGATATCGATTCACTTCGGAAGTGTGGTTTTATATTTTCCTAGAAACTGAAGTGAGCGATTGATATGCATCAAATATGGTTGATCGTCTTTACGAAAAATCCCATGATGGAGTTTTGCTGCGAGTTCATATGCTTTTTTATTCTCTGCATTCAGTCACTGAAAAATCATCATATCCCAACCATCGAGATCTTGTTTTTGTCACAAAGATGTGTCTGATGGTATTTTCATCTTCTTAAGTATACTCCATACATTTGCATGTGTCAAAAATGAACCATGAAAGAAGATGATTTCACTTTGCCTCGATGATTTTTTTCTATATACTTTCACTATATTTTCCTTTCCATGTCGATAAAATCTTCTAAAACTCCCGATATCATCCGCACCGTTTCGCCAAAACAATACGAAGAAGAAATCATTTCTGAGATTTCACTGCGCCCAAAAAGTCTCGAAGAATACGTCGGACAACCTCAGATGAAGGCACATCTACAGATAGCGATCGAATCAGCGAAGATCCGAAAAACTGCACTCGAACACATACTTTTCTATGGTCCACCAGGCCTCGGAAAAACCACTATTTCGACGATTATTGCCCATGAGATGAGCGCCCCGATAAAGCATACAAGTGGTCCTGCGATCGAAAAACAAGCAGATATTATTTCTATCTTGACGAGTCTCACCGAGTGAGAGATTCTTTTTATCGATGAGATTCACCGACTCAAGCCACAGATCGAAGAAATTCTCTATTCTGCGATGGAAGATTTTCAGATCGATATCATGATTGGTTCTGGAACAGGCTCAACCAGCGTCAAAATGGATATACCAAAATTCACACTTATCGGTGCAACGACGAAACTTTCGAGCCTTTCAAGCCCACTTCGAGACCGTTTTGGAAATATTTTAAAACTGGACTTCTATAGTACTGCTGATCTCGCCAAAATCGTGAAAAGATCTTTTGGAATTTTGAATCTGGAAGATATAGAAACAGAGACGATCGAAGCGATAGCCGAACGCGGAAGAGGGACTCCACGGATCGCGAATCGGTATGTGAAGACACTAAGAGACTACGCGACGACGGGAAGAGATATCTCACAGAAATCGAATTGCGATAGTATTTTTCGAGCATTTTGAGTGGATACCAACGGGCTCGATACACTCGATCAGAAAGTCCTGAAACACCTTCTCGAAACCTTCTCAGGAAAACCAGTTGGACTCTCGACGCTAGCATCGGTTGTTGGTGAAGAAAGTGCGACTATAGAAGAAGTAGTCGAGCCATATCTCTTACAAATCGGATTCATCGAACGAACACCGAGAGGAAGGCAGATCACGATAAAATGAGAAGAATACATGAGACAGATATAATTACTTTGTTTCTCATTTCACTATAAACTCAACCATATCAGAAAACTTCGAGGTTTGGAAGGTATTGGCAATCTCTAGAAGTGCAAACTCGAGTTCTTGCAGAAGATTTTTTACCTTTTCTATTCCCATAAATGCAACCATTCCACGATGATTTGCGAGATCTTTTTTGATCATTTTTCCAAGTGGAAGATCGACTCACTCAAAATCGATAATATCATCTCGAACTTGAAAAGCACGACCGAGGAGCACTCAGAACCATCGAAGCCTTTCCACAGATTCGGTATCATGCATACCTCAAAGCAGTCATCCGATGATCAGAGAAGCGCTGATGAGTTTTCCTGATTTTTCATCTTGAAGTCGGATAATATCCCTTTGATTCATTTTTGTTTGATCGGACAAAATATCGCGGATTTGCCCGCGAGCCATTCACATATCGCCGATCGCCTGAACTGCCTCAGTAATTACCATGATATTTTTTCCATGAGTAAGACACTCGATTCCAAGTGACTGGAGAGCATCACCGACGAGAATTGCGGTGGTTTCATCATATTTTTTCCAAACGGTTGGCTCTCCTCATCGAAATTCATCATTATCGAGAGCCTGAAGATCGTCATGAACGAGTGACGCTGCATGGAGAAATTCTATACCGATCACATACGGCAGAACCACATCAGCGGGAAGTCCGATCATTTCTTCATACATGATCATCGCTAAAATAGCACGTATACGTTTCCCTTTGCGCTCAACTGCGTACTGTATTGCCTCCTGAAAACGATTTTCAGTTTCCGATCCGATCTGTGTATATCGCACACGAAAAAACTCGGAAATAGCCGAATCTACTTTTTCCCGATAAGATGGATACCATTCATGAAACATAAAAAAAGGTTGCGAGTGCATCCATACTAGCAAATGATGAGAGAAAAAACAATAACTTCCCCTATTTTTCCTTGCCAAAAACGGAAAAAGTATTTTAGGAACGAAGTGTTTTGTTTTAGATATTTCTATGAGTCACAAATACGATCATATCTTCGAGTTTTTTTTCATCAATATTTTCTTTTTTGAGGAGAGAAAAAAGCTCTTTTTCCATATCGAGAAGAAGTTTTTTCGACTCTTGAATTCCGATTTTTGCAACAATTCCCTTTCCGAGTTCTACATCTTTTCCGACTTTTTTTCCAAGTTGATCAGTATTTCATTCATAGTCAAGGATATCATCCTGAAGCTGAAAAGCCCTTCCGAGAAGCATACCAAAATCACGAAAAACTTGTACTAAAAGATTATCAGCGCCTGCGAGTCTCGCTCACGCTGAAAAAGAAGAAGCGATCAGTCAGCCAGTTTTCTCATCATGCAGACGAAAAAGTTCATCGAGAGAGATATTTTTCTGATCGAGAAACATATCTCGTACTTGTCCACGAACCGTCCCGAGATCACCAACATCACGTGCTATTTCCGCAAGTAGAGTGATATTTTTTCATCGAGATAAAAGTTCAAATCCAAAAGCTTGTAATCCATCACCGACGAGAACAGCAAGCGTTTCATTGTATTTTTTCCAAACGGTTGGTTTTCCACGGCGCAATTCATCATTATCCATACATGGCAGATCATCGTGAACGAGTGTGTATGCATGGATTACTTCTATTCATACAATCGCTTCCAAAAAGTTTTTCGGAATCTCTGACTGAGTAATATATTCATATGTAATGATGGCGAAAACTGGACGCAATCGCTTTCCACCAGCCGAAACTGCATATTCCATCGCTTCGAAAAAAGCTACTTCTGTATGATCACTCTGAAAAGAATATCTTTCTCGAAAAAGAGCATCAAGTGTCTCTTCGATTTTTTTTTGATACGATGGAAGCCAAGATAAAGTCATATTAGGAAGGATTATTTTCAGAAATTTCTTTTCACTCATTCGAAATACTCGAGTGCTTTTTGGAAGTCATTTTCTCAGAAATCAGGCCAAAGTGTTTCAGTAAAAAAATATTCTGAATATGCTGATTGATAGAGAAAATATCATGAATGTCGTATATCTCAACCCGTTCTGACGATCAGATCTGGTGATGGATATCCACCAGTATCGAGAAACGAAAGAAACGTCTCTTCCGTGAGTTCATCAGTATTTCCACCATCTTTTATAAACCTCTGAATTCATCGAATAATCTCATCTTGACCACTATATCCAAGCATCAGAAGAAAAGAAAGTTTTTGTCATCATTGCGTATTTTTTTCCACGGAAAGAAGTATTTTTTGGATATCCTCAGGAAGAAGATCGAGATTACCGAGTGCGTGAAATGCGATTTCTTTCTCCAAACATTTTTTTTCTAAACTCGGAAGTTCTTCACGAAGAAGATTGTATATAAATTCGATCTCCCCTTTGTCTCTTGATATAATATTTTCTTTTGAAAGTGCCCACATACTCACTACTGGAATCTGGGCAGCAAGACACCATTTTAGAATATTTTGAATATTTTCTCCTCATTTTTTATGCCCGAAAGTCACTATATTTCCGATTTTTTTTGCATATCGACGATTTCCATCCATGATAAATCCTATATGTTTCATAAAAAAATCCTTAATGAAATAAAAGGATAAGGAGAAAATGGATCAAGTCAAAAATTTTTCCATAAAAAAAATCCCCTCGTTACCGAGAGGATTTTCTAGAGAACTATGCACGTTCTTCACGAGGACGAGCTTCGTTCACAGCAAGTGCACGACCCATAACGTCTTTACCGTTCATAGCTTCGATAACTGCTTCAAGATCAGCCTCATCAACATCTACGAAACAAAAACCTTTCTTACGACCAGTTTCACGGTCAGTAGGCCAGAAAAAATCCGCAACTGGAGCAACTTCTTCGAAAAGAGCACGAAGCTCATCACCTTCGATACGGAATGGGACGTTACCCACGAATAAACGTTTTACACTCATAAAAATGAAAGAGTAGGAAAATAAAATGCCGACCGACACACTCTTTGACTTCTATGAGAACAAAAAGGATACATATTCGACGGAGGCATTATACGTAATATTTTTGAAAAGCAAATATAAAAAAACTCCCCTAAAATTTAGGGAAGTTTTTTTAATCAACATAGATATATCCATCGATCGCAGGATCATTTTTCGGAACCTTTCGGATCGTCACTTCGTTCAGTCGACGATAGTTCATATCTTTCACGATCACATAATCATCGGTCACATCAGCAACGATACCAACATGTCCATAATAAGTATTATACCCATGACCAGAGAATTGGATGATCGAACCAGGAACAGGTTTTGAACCCGTTGGAACACCCGCAGCTCGTGCATTTGATATCCATTGTTTTGCATTTCCGCGCCAAGTAACATTTTTATTCTGAGCAACATATGCGGTACAATTTCACCAAGCAAATCCACCATTTGAACCCGTACTTCTGACAGCATATCGAGATTTGATTCATGAACCATCGATTGTAATAGTCGATTGTTGTTTTACTGAAACAGCTGGTACCGCAGGAGATTTCGCTGAAGTCGGAGTTTTCACAACCTGTTGAGATTTTTTCTGACTGTCAGTATCTTCGACATCACGAGCAGCACCTGGAATCATGAGATCCACTCAATCACGTATACTTGCAGCATCTTTGAGATTATTTACTCGAATGATATCATCCATGGCAACCGAATAATGATTGGCAATCTGAGAAAGAGTATCCCCTGATTTCACTGTATAGACGACTCATGAGACTGGAGGAATAGTCAAACTCATACCAGCCGTGAGATCATCATTCGATGAAAGATCATTTGCCCACAAGATGGTTTCAGGACTGACACCATATCTTGCAGCAATTTTCTGAACCGTCTCACCCGGTTGTACCACATGATTATTTGCATTCGTTGCAGCATTTTCTTTTTCTACCACTGGAGTTGAGGTATCAAAATCCGTACGGATCATCCCGTTATCCCCCACATATGCATTCCCTTCTATATCATCACCGTTATAGGCAGTAATGATCGTAGATTCATCATAATCCCCAGTCTGAAGATCATAACCTGATCCAAGAGCGGAAAGTGATGGATATATCGGCATGATCATAACGACCGCCAATGTGAACCATCGAAATTTTCGAAACGTTTCCCAAGAAGAATATATTTTTTGATTATTCCGCAGTGCACGATTGAGCCGTGCACGAGTATTTAAATTTGGTGACATTCATTATTTTAGGAATAAATGTGCATCCAAAGTGAGGCGAGGCAACACTCTCGATAGACACAGTACTGAGCCTGGAAAAATTTACGCGATACCTGTAACTTTCAGCTCTGTGCGAGAAGCACGAAAACCGTAAGTACGCATATAACGCTTTTTTGATTTTATTTTAAAGACACGGATTTTTTCTGCACGATAATGACGTACTACTTCAAAAGTAACTTTTGAACCTGAAACGAAAGGAGTTCCGATTTTCACCGCTTGTCCTTCTGCATCAGAAACGAGAAGAGCTTCGAGAGTGATATCTTTTCCTGCTTCCACATTTTGATGATCAACATCGAATGTTTGTCCAACTTCAACGGTGAACTGATTTCCACCGATTTCTACAACTGCTATCATAATAAAGAAATGTAATGCTTATATAAGGGATTCACCGAGGAATACTTAACCTCATAACAAAGCGATATAAAGACTGGATTCATATCCAGAAAGAATCTACAGGAGATAAACTCTTTTTGAAAATGAATGAAGTGCCTATTGTATAGAAAAAATAGGGAAAGTCGAGGAAATAGACTTGACGAATTTTTGAGTTTTTATGGCTGGGGTAGTAGGATTCGAACCTACGCATGGCGGAGTCAAAGTCCGCTGCCTTACCGCTTGGCGATACCCCAATATCAGAAATCCTGCAGATTATAGTGAAAAGTACGGAAAGTCAAAACTTTTCAAACCACTCAATGATATCAACAAAAAACAAGTAAATCAGAAAAATATTTCCTTCATATATATTTTATCACGATAAAATGAGGTATATTCTAAAAAATGAGAAATAAAGTATATTTTAAATAGACAAGTATATATTTTTCATTTTTATACTTTTTCTGAAAAAGTATTTCTGAGCACGAAAGTATTTTTCCTTGCCCAAATACGGCTTTTTCATAGAATCGATATATATTATTTTCTCATATAAATATCTATGGCTGCCTCCAAAATCTCAGTAGAACTCCTCGTCGATATTGCCCACATGGGAAGAAAAGGTGATGTCTTAGAAGTTTCGACAGCGCAAGCACGGAATTCTCTCATACCAAAAAAGATGGCAAAAGAGCTCACCACTGAACTCATGAAAAAACGAGAAAACGATGCAAAACGAGCGAAAGAACAAGCACGTATGCGCCTCGAACAGGCCTATGAAATCCAGAAACTTCTTGATGGAAAAACGATAGATATGAAACTGAAGGGGAAAAATGGAAAAACCTTCGGAGGAATCAGCGAACACGAAGTCATCGGAAAGATCAAAAACACATGGAATATCGATTTCGAAAAAAAAGATGTAAAGCTTCCAAATAAAACCCACATAAAAACCCTCGGAAATCATATGGTCTATCTGCATATAACGCACGATACGCTTGCAAAGATTTTTATAAATATAACGATCGATGAATAATCTAGAAAAAAACTACCTCGCGATCGATTATGGAACGAAAAAATCAGGACTTGCCTATTCGGTTGGTCCTTTTGCATTTCCATGGAAAACTCTCCCAACGAAAGAACTTTTTGCAAATATAGCGCAGATGATGCAAGAGAAAAAAACGAGTGCGATCGTCCTAGGGCTCCCTTATAATATCGACGGTACCCTTTCTTCACACGGACAAAGAGTGCAAAGTTTCGCAAGAAGGATCGATACGGAATTGGGGATTGATGTATTTCTTCATGATGAACGACTTACTTCCAGTGAAGCCGAGATATTTTTCATAGAAAATCGGATCGAATGAGAAATTGATACAGAAGCTGCAAGACTCATTCTGGAAGGATTTCTAGAAATATTAGAAGTATAGATTTCTGAAATATATTTGATTTTTGATCTGAAAACTTCTATTGCAGAAAAAACCTTTTTTCCTATACTTCGGGCTCATGGTGTTTTGGAAATTTAGGATTATTTTATGCTTATTATCGGTCTCATTTCATTTTTTATAGTTGGCCTTATCGCTCTCTGTATAGTATTTTTTATGAATCATCAGCTCGCGAGCAAAGGTTACAAAGGTGAAAAAAGCGATCATTTTGATGGGAAAAAATTCTATAATGTTGGGTGGAATGCCTGAGAAACATTTCGTTTTACAGAAACAGAAGAAGAATTTCTCTGAAAAAAAAGAAAGAACGGATTTCTTACATTTTTTCGATGGATCCTCAACCAAAGGATTTCTTTTTGGAAAAAAAGAAAAGTACATCCAGTAAAACCTATCAAAATTCATGACGATGAAAGTACTATCATCACATATATATGACATGCGACTATTCTGATACAAACTGGTGGACTCAATATCCTTACTGATCCTGTTTGGGCGAAACGTGCAAGTCCAGTCAAGTGGTTTGGACCAAAAAGATATACCGCTCCAGGAGTACACTTTTCTGATCTTCCAAAAATCGATCTCGTGCTTCTTTCTCATAATCACTACGATCATATGGATATAGTGGCTCTCAAAAAACTCTCAAAACGAGATAAAATGGCAATATATACGGGACTCGGAAATACAAAATATCTCTCAGATCGTGGAATAAAAAATAGTGTGGATATGGATTGGTGGGAAAAGAAAAAATATCAAAATAATGGAGATGGGGGAAATTGTGAAATCACTTTTATACCAAGTCAACATTTTTCAGCACGTGGAATCAGCGATCGAAATAAAACACTCTGGTGAGGATTTGCTTGGAAAATATGAAACCAAACGGGATATTTTGCGGGAGATACTGGATATGGACCATTTGTAAAAAAAATAGAAGAAAAATTTCCATACGGATTTGATCTCGGACTTCTACCTATCGGAGCTTATAATCCACGATGGTTTATGGCAGCAATGCATACGAGTCCATTTGAAGGTATGCAGATGCAGAAAGATCTCGGCATAAGAAAAGCGATCGGAATCCACTATGGAACATTCCCCCTTGCAGCCGACCTCCAAGATGAACCACTAGAGGATCTGATAAAAGCAAAACAGGACCAAGTATTTCAAGATCAATGGTTCGAAGTTGGGGAAAGTGGAACGAGTTGGAAGATATAAAAACTCTCTAGAATATATATTATTTTATGATCAAAATTTTCTCTCACGAAATTTTGCATTATAGAAAAATATAACTATACTGCGAGCCCTAAAAATATTCTCATCACATTTACCCTTTCTCTATGGCTATCTCTCGGATCACTCTCTCTCGCAAACGCTTCGTCGAAATTCTCGGACAAAATACGCGTATCACTTTTTCTGATCTCAAAAAGGAACTCGTAGGAAAATGAGACTCACGAATGAATCTCGCAACGCTCTATCGTATCGTCGATGCATTTCGTGATGAAGGGATTATCCACCAGATGGAAATAGCCGGGGAACGCGTCATATTCCCATGCCAATGTGAACATGCCACGAAGGATGATGGGATTGTGATATCATTTTGTGAAAACTGTGGAGCTATGTACGATCAGCATACGAAACTTTCCACTCCATATATCGGAAGTATGACGTATAATCGTATGAAGAGTTGCAGTGCTTGTGTACTTGCATAAATGTATAAAAGAATATCAAACTCATCGAAAGATGAGTTTTTCTTTTGACAAAAAATAATTCTTTCTATAATAATTGAAACTCAGTATCAATTATGAATATCGAATCTCTTCTCAAATCAGCAGGAAAAAGTATAACACAAGAAAGAAAAGATATTTTTGAGTTCCTTAACAAACAACATATTTTCTCTTCGAGTGACCTCATAGCAAAATTCCCAGAAATCGGACGAGCTAGTGTTTTTCGTACCATTAATGTTTTTCTCGAAATAGGTTGCATTCGTCGAGTCAATCTCTGAACCAAAGAAGATTTTTATGAAATAGATGACCATCATGGAAGTCATCATCACGAACATATGCGATGTGAATCGTGTCATACTGTTTTGAGTTTTGAGTCCGCAGAAATCTGTAAAAATCTCTTCTTTATAGCACAGAAATACAAATTTCAAATCAAAGAACACAGTATTTCCCTCATCGGAAAGTGTGCAAAATGTCAATAATAATATCCATTTTCTTTTTTATTTTATGATTCCTATAACAATCCTCACAGGTTTTCTCGGTTCTGGAAAGACCACTCTTCTGAACCATATTTTGAAAAATGCGAATGGAAAAAAGATTGCCATCGTCGAAAATGAATTCGGTTCAGCAGGGATAGATGCAGAACTCATAGAAAAATCTACTGAAGAAATCGTAGAAATATCGAATGGATGTATGTGTTGCACCGTTCGAAAAGACTTTATCGAAGCCATTGAACGACTTTTAAAAAGTGGAAAGCCGATCGATCATATCATTATCGAAGCTTCGGGCATGAGCGATCCCCTTCCGATTGCTCAGTCATTTCTCATGAATGATATGGCTGGTCGAGTTTCCCTGGATTCGATCATCTGTCTCATCGATGCTGAAAATATCGATCATAAAATCGTCGCCAATACCGAAACAACCCTCGATCAGATCGAATATGCTGACTTCGTCATAGTCAATAAATCGGATCTGGTTTCTGTGGAAAAGCTCGATCTTATCGAGACGATCGTTCGAAGGGTCAATACATATGCACCGATTATTCATACATCTTATGGGGTCGTCTCACTCGAACTGCTCCTTGATACATATCGTATAGGAAATAACACTATCAGTAAGTTGGAAGAAACCGAAGATACTCACACTCATCGAGATGATATGTCGACATACACCTATCACTCCTCCGGAGCATTTGACACTCAGAAACTCGATAGTGTGTTTGTTGAACTCCCCTACGAAGTGTACAGGGTAAAAGGATTTATCCATCTCGCAGATAAACCTGGAAAAAGATTTTTACTCCAAAAAGCAGGAGCTCGGATCACTCTCACGGAAGATGGTCCAGCCGATCCAAAAGAAAAAAATACCCTCGTATTTATCGGCGCTGATCTCGACACAAAAGAAATACATCTCCTTTTTGAAAATGCAAAAATAAAAGGAAGTTCGGTTTTGTTTATGAAATAACTTGCTCATTTTATGATTTTCCCGATTCTTATACTCACGCTTATATCTGCTTGCTGACTTCTTCTCTTTATTTTCAGGAAAGTAAATCGAACCTTTCTTGATCTTCTGATCGGACTCGGCGCTGGATCTATGCTTTCAGTATCACTCGTACATATATTTCCTGAAGCTCTGGAACAAACAGAACTTGCAGTTTATGCTTTTGTTATAGGATTTCTCGTGATCTATCTTATCGAAGAAATCATGACTTCACATGCGCACGATCATATGCATGGAGATCATAAACATGAAGATCCACATGAGCACTACGATCATGTTGCACTCATCTCATTTGTTGCTGTATTTGTACATACACTTTTTGACGGACTTGGCATCAGGGCTGGTTTCGGACTTTCACCAGAAATCGGATATACAGTGCTTGCATGAGTCGCGATTCATCAGATCCCAGTCTCACTTTCTCTTGCTGCTATTTTTCGCGATAGTAAATTTCGAAAACATACACAGATCATTTTTCTCATATTTTTTGCTTTTGCAGCAGCGATATGATACGTTATTTCTGATAGTATTTTACGACATGTTTCTCCGATTTTTACAGGACTCACGACTGCATTTGCTGGTGGTTCCCTTCTCTATGTCGCAACGGCTGATCTCCTTCCTCTCATACATGCCCAAAGTCGAAATAAATATGGAACG
>CANBWW010000026.1 GCA_947373235.1 Candidatus Altimarinota bacterium
TGATCTTTCTGAGTATCAGTTCTGCCTTGAGTCGACGTTCCGCTTCTGGTTTGACAACTTCATCTTTGTAACCTTCTTCAGATTTTTTGATATGCTCAAGATACATTTTTATATTGTATCCTTGTTGTTCGAGGTTGGCTGCATGTTCACGGAAAATCTGGTTCACCTCGTTTTCGAGCAGGGAAGGACCCACTTCGATTTTTGTAATGGCTACGATCTGTGTCATGAGGGTATCTTCGTCTTTATTTCTTGCTTCACTTTCTTTTTTTGTAGAGAGTTCTCATTTAATGATTTCCTTGAGTCCTGCAAGATCTGTCTTCTTTCCGCGAAGTTTCTCGATAAACTCTTCTGTGAATTCGGGAGTGTGTGGCTTCTCAATCTTTTCGATCTTTGCAGTGAAGTGAACTTTTCTTCCTTTGAATTCTTCAGAATGATAATCTTTTGGAAAAGTGATATCGAAGGCAACTTCTTCTTCATTCTTTCCTCCGATGAGTTTCTCTTCAAATCCAGGAATAAATGATCCAGAACCGATAATAAGAGGATAGCTTGGAACCGCAGTTTCTGCGATCGCAGTACCACCCTTTTTATCATATCCTTGAGCGGTGATCGTTACTCGGTCACCATTTTCGATAGAAAGGTGAGAAGTGTCGGCTCCATCTTCACTATGTGAACCCGCTTCATGAAAGTGAGTAAATCGAGTTTTGATAGCTTCTATCTCAAGATCTACTTCGTCTGCACTGACTTTTGTCGATGTTTTTTTCACCTTGATCGTATCAAGTTTTTTCTCATCGATCTCGATCTCAGGAAGAGTCTCGATCTCGAGAGTAAACTCAAGTGGATCAGTACTTTTCACTTCAGTAATGCTTCCTGGAGCAATTGGTTGAAGATTTTCTTTTTTGAGAATTTTTGGATAGAGTTTCTCGACGATATGATCGATCGCTTGACGTTCGATAAAAGTCTCACCATATTCACGTACGATAACAGCATCAGGAATATGAGAACCCTGTTTAAATCCTTTTACTTTTCCTTTTGTTCGGATTTCTTCCAGAACGTGTTTTTTTGCCTTTTCGAGTTCCACACCAGATTCTTTGATGTTGATTTCGAGGGTGTAACTATTTTTTCGAGTAACCGTAGACTGCATAGAGTATAAAAATTAGATATTATTGATTTCTATCTGAAAACAAAGTCCGTGAAGTATATGAAAAAATCACAAAAAGGCAAAAAATAGTCAGACTTTAGATCTTTCTTTTTTATAAATTTCCTTATACTTCTTTTTATGCAAAACACAGAACTTCTTACTCTCACAACTGACTTTCTTCGTCGGATCACTCATCTCAAAAAAGATGATATTATCACTCTTCGTGAAGTGATAAAGTCACACAATCATCTCTATCACCTCTCAGAAACTCCGATTATTTCAGATACAGAGTATGATATCCTTTTTCATGCTCTTGCCCGACTAGAAGCTGATCATGGCATGTTTGATGAGAGTTCTCCTACAGCGAAACTGGCTATTCTTGCTTCAGGGCAATTCCAGAAAGTGACTCATCAGTTTCCCATGATTTCCCTTGATAATACTTATTCTCTTCATGAGGTTGCTGATTTCGAACAGAGAATGAAAAATATTCTTGAAGAAAAAGCTCCAGAAATTTTTCCATATTTTGTACAACCAAAGTATGATGGGCTCTGACTTGCTGTTATCTATCAATATGGAAAACTCTTACAGGCTATCACCCGAGGAAGTGGTGTCGAGGGTGAAGATGTTACACTGGGTGCATGGGAAATCCAGAATATTCCAAAAGAAATTAAATTATTGAAACACATCGAACGTATGGAAATACGTGGGGAAGTGATGATGAGTCGAACGACTTTTAATGCGGTAAATAAAGACCGACTCAAAGTTGGAGAGAAGCTTTTTGCTAATCCTCGCAATGCTGCATCTGGCTCACTTCGTCAACTCGATCCACTTATTACTCGTTCTCGTCAGCTTGCATTTTTTGGATATTCGGTTCCACAGATCGAGATGGGAGTAGATAAAAATTTCGAAATAAAAACCTATACAGATCTTATGCAAATTCTTGCTTCTTGGGGTTTTGTTCGTGAGGATTTTCCTTTTTCACAAATCTCAGGGATATCAAATCTCCTGTCTCTTATAGAAAAAGAAACCACCCATCGTCAGGAATATTTTGACTTCGATATCGATGGGATGGTTCTCAAGTTCGATGATATGACGCTGTGGGATGATCTGGGGAGAACGGAACATCATCCACGATATGCCATCGCTTATAAATTTCCAGCAAAACAAGTTCGAACACGAGTGAATTCTATCGAACACTCGGTGGGGCGTACTGGAACGGTGACTCCCGTTGCGAATCTCGAAGCGGTCGATGTTGGAGGGGTGGTCGTCCGTCGTGCAACCCTGCATAACTATGATGAACTGATGAAAAAATGAGTGCGAGAAGGGGATTATGTATTTATCATGCGGGCATGAGAGGTGATTCCAGAGATTGTATCCGTGATCACGGAGGTTCGTGATTGAAGTGAAAAAGAAATCCAAATCCCGACGCATTGCCCAATTTGTCATACACTTCTCGCACAAGATCTCTGAAAAGTGGCACTGTATTGCCCGAGTTCTCACTGTCCTGCGAAGATCCAGTGACAACTTGAGATGTTCGTATCGAAACAAGGGCTGAATATCGATGGATTTTGAACAAAACAGATTGAACTCTTCCTTTCCCTCGGATTTATTACCGATTTTCCCTCTTTTTTTAATCTTGCATATTTTCGCGAAAAGATACTTTCCCTAGAAGGATACAAAGAAAAATCAGTTTCCAATCTCCTCGAAGCGATCGAATCCGCTCGTCATACGACTTTAGATCGAGTGTTCACGGCGATCGGGATTCCGAACGTCGGAAAGAAAACAGCGAAGCAAATTGCTCGAAAAATCTTCCAAATAGGGAACAATTTTCATGAAAATATCTTTTCGGTTACTGAAGAATATCTTCTCAATGTGAAAGATATCTGACCAGAAACTGCGAGAGCATTTATCGAATATATGATCCAAAATCGGGAAATGGTAGAAAAACTCCTTTCTGAGCTCGATATAGAAGTTGACTCATCACAGAATTCACAAGAAACACTCTCTGATTCTAAAATCAGAGGAAAGTCTTTCTGTGTGACTGGTTCTTTTGATTCATACTCTCGTGATCAGATCCACGAGATGATCGAGAAAAATGGAGGGGAAGTGCGTACCTCTGTTTCTCTAAAACTTGATTATCTGATTGCCTGAGAAAATGCTGGTTCCAAAAAATCAAAAGCAGAAGAATGTCAGGTAAAAGTCCTTACTCTTGATGAGTTCCTTAAGTTTGTATAGATTCAATTCCTTCTATTTAAAATAAACACTTCCTCATCTAAGGAAGTGTTTATTTTATGATTTCTGATTATTTATGATTTCTTGCTTTGCTGTTTGGAGTTCCATCTCTGTGTAGTGGAGAATTGTTTCTCTCGATTCTTCAATCGCTTGTTCTTGAGAAAGTTCACCAGATTTAAATCTTTCTTCGATTCAGCCAAGTTTATCTACTTGCACTTGTCACATTTTTTCCAGAAGTACTTTGAGTTGGTTTGGATGAGAGATGATTTCTTTAAAATTTTGCTTGAATGCGAGACTCATTTGTTTTTCTACTTCTGGATCTCTTTCTAAAAGCTGAATCACTCTATTGATAGTTTCATTTTGTGCTTTCGTGAGATTATTTGTTTCTCTTTTTTGTTCAATTGGGGAATTAAAAGTACTGTCCCCAGCACTTTCATGAAAAGAAAACTGTGTTTGATGTGTAAAAAGAAAGCGTGTGAACATATATAAAAATAAATACTACCCTATGAGGATAGCATTCATGTATATTTTTGGCAAATAATTTCTCTTGACGAGAAGACGAGAAATCATCTTAATGACAACCCGTTCCACAAGAATCACCTTCTTCTTCATCTCCGCAGCTTCCACATCATCCCGTTCCACAACCACCACCTGTTCCACATCCTCCTCATTCGTGTGCATCGTCATCTCCGAGAATTGATACAAACATCGACTTGATCTCATCGTATTCCGGAACTTCACCTTGAAAAATCATATCTTTGAAGTCGATCGATTCTTCTTCGATACAAAGAGCTGGATTTTCTGTCACTCCGAGTTCGAGTTTATAGTTTGCGTCGTCTGTTTTTTCTACTTTTACAGCATCGATAAGAGCAAGTTCTGTGAGAGACTTGGTAACGAGTGCTTCGAGTGTTTCTATTTCTGTTCCGGAACCAACGAGCTTGATAATCATAGTTGTATTATATAAAGTTCAAAAGTATAAGATATATAAGGTAAAATCGAAAAAAAGCAAGAAAAAACCGCCCGAAGGCGGAAGAAATTATTTCTTTTTTCCTTGTTCTGCTTCTTCTTCTTTTGATCCTCCTCTTGGTCCACTTGCGACCACGATCGTAAGTTTTGCTGGAGTAACGAGAGAAAATTTCTTATCGAGATTCAGGTCAGTAACTGAAAGAGATTTTCCAGTAACGAGACCATCGATATTGAGTTCAAAGGCATCGACGATATCAGCAGGAAGACATTTTACTTCCACTTCCTTCAGGCTCTGGTTTACTTTTCCACCTGCGAGAATCGCTGGAGAAGTACCAATAAGTTTTACAGGAACCTTGATCTGAACAGGGGCTTTCATATCTACTGTCAGAAAATCTATATGAAGAGGTTTTCCAAGGACTGGGTGTTTCTGGAGTTCCTGAACGAGGACGGAATGAGATTTACCTTCTACAGAAAGTGTAAATACATGATTTTGTCCAACTTCACGGTATAGTTTGATGAACTCAGAGTTCCCCACCATCACGTTTGTCGAAGGGACATCCTTGCCGTATACGACTGCTGGGATCATACCGCTTTCGCGAGTATCTCTGGCAGTTGCAGTACGGATCTTTGCTTCGAGAGTATGCATATGCAAGTGATTAGAATATAAAGCCGCAGAATTATATGAGAAAAATGTAGAAAAGCAAAATTATTTTTTCCTATAAAAATCTATCGTGACATCGAATATTTCTTCTATTTCTGAGTTTTTGAGAGCCGGATTATTTTCTGGTTGTTTTTCTGGAAAACTGTTTGGTAGCTCATGGAAAATAAGGATTTCCCATAACCATAATAGAAAAACTTTCGGAATTTGCTGATACCTGATGGAATTGTCTTATATCGTTCATAAGATAATAATCTCCTGATGATACGGATGTTTCAGTTCTTATAATTCCTTTTGAAAAATCTTCTAATTCTTGTGATGAGAGAGTATTTAATACTTGAGGATCTCAATTATAGCTTCACACATAGTGTACGTATCATCATTTTAAACATCGTATTGCCGATGGCCAAGGGTGTGGGTGAAAAAAACAGTCATCTGGATTTACACAAGGGAAGATTTTATGGAGTGCAATTCTTGTATTTTCTACTTCCCACCAAATTCTCCATACTTGAGGCTCATCATGAAGTATATTTACCGTTTTATAAGCTACATTATGTATCAAGTGTAATATTAGCTCCTCGGCATTTACTAATTCATCCTTTCATTTCCATTGATTATGTTGATCAGTAAAATGATTCATTTTTTACAAAAATCTTAATTAAAAGTACTCTATGTATAGATAATTGAGAGTCAATAATAAAAATCCTCAGTTTTTCTGAGGATTTTTATTAACCACCACTGATCGTTCCTGCGAGATTCATGATCGGTTGGAATATACCGATCGCGATAAACCCGATGACGACTGCCATCACAACGAGGATGAGAGGTTCGATCATTTTTTGGATACTTCCGATGGCGATATCTACTTCTTCATCATAGAAATCTGCAATCTTGATAATCGTCGTTCCTATCTGCGCTGTTTCTTCACCGACACGAAGCATAGATACAAGGAGGTCAGGGAAGAGTGGATCGTCTTCGATACTTTCCGCCATTTTCATACCATTTTTTACATCATTTCTCAGAAGAAGAAGACGCTGATGATACACTTCATTTCCTACGGCACTAGCTACGATACGAATCGCTTCGAGAACAGAAACTCATGATTCTATAAGATTGGCAAATACGCGAGCAAAACGTGAGAGAATCACTTTTCGAAGAAGTGGTCCAAAAATGGGGAGTTTCAGCATCAGTCCATCCCATTTATATTTTCCGCTACTTGTTTTTTTCCATATTCCCAAAATGATATAGAGAAAAACTCATCCAAGAATCATGTGGAGCCAATAGTTTTGAAAAAAAGCACTGACTTTCAGGATGAGTTGTGTTGCTTGCGGAAGATTTTTTGGATCACCGAAAAATCAGGTAAGCACTGGAATCACTTTTACCATGAGAACAGCAACACAGAGAAACATACCCACCACGAGAAGCATAGGATAGGTCATTGCTCCTTTGATTTTTCGAGTAATGGAGTCGATTTTTTCTGTTTGCTCTGCAATCTGGAGAAGTGCTTGATTCAGTTTTCCTGTTCTTTCTCAGGCTTCTATAATCGATGTTTCCGCAGTTCCAAAACATCCATAATAACTTTCGAGTGCTTCATGCATACTTCCTCCTCATTGCACTTTTTTGATCATATAATCATAGAATTTGATCATATTTTTTTCTTTTTCTTGTTTTCTTAGCGCATTCAAACTTTTTAAAACCGTCAAACTCGCGTTTACCATCGTTGCCATGATACGGAAAAATATCACTTTTTGACGCAGACTGATCGATCAACCAGAAATGATAATACCCTTCAGATATTTGAGGTATCATTCTTCTTTTTTCTCCACGGCTCATTCTTGAACGTTGAGGATGACGAGATCTTCTGATATATTTGGCATAATAAGAGAATTAGAAATTCAAAATGAAAGTCATTATTTTAAGTATTTTCTTTAGCAGCTGCATAGACTTCTGCGAGGGAAGTTCGAGCATTGAGAGCTTTTATGATTCCATCTTGTTCGAGAGAAATCATCCCATCGACGATTGCAGCTTCATTGATAATAGTAGCGCTGGCTCCATCGATAATCAATTTTTTGACACTGTTGGTGATTTCCAGGATTTCATAGATACCGACTCGACCGTGATATCCGATATTTTCACATTCTGCACATCCGACGGGTTCATAGAACATTGGTTTTTGGAGAATTTCTGACGGAATTCTCGAAAGAAGTTCTTCTTTACTTGTTTGTTTGAGAGCTTTTTCGACACGCATTTTCATGTGAGGATCGAGATCATTTATACTGATTGGTTTCTTACAATGCTCACATAGTTTTCGTATCAGACGCTGTGCGATGATCGCGTTTATCGAAGCGGGAAGGAGAAATGCTGGAATTCCCATATTTAAGATACGAGTGAGCGTCTCTGCTGCTGAGTTCGTATGGATTGTCGATACGACGAGGTGACCCGTGAGGGCAGCTTCGATAGCAACGTTGATCGTTTCATGGTCACGTATTTCCCCCACCATGATGATATCTGGATCTTGACGCAGAGCAGTACGAAGACCGTAGGCAAAGTTATATCCGATATCCGGGAACATCTGAGACTGATTGAGTCCATCGATCTGACTTTCCACTGGATCTTCGAGGGTCATGATATTTACATCCGGAGAGTTCAGTTTTGAAAGACACGAATATAGAGTGGTTGACTTACCTGAACCGGTTGGTCCAGAAGTCAGTATAATTCCGTTTGGCAGGGCAATCGCTTTTTCGAGGAGTACTTTATTGTGTCCTTCGATCCCGAGTTCACCGAGATCAGGGATTTTTTTACTTTTATCTACGATACGCATCACGATCTTTTCTCCATGAACGGTCGGAAGTGTCGAGACACGAAGGTCGAGTGCTTTATTATTGATCACGGTTGAGAGACGTCCGTCTTGTGGGATACGAGCTTCATCGATTTTGAGATTCGACATGATCTTGAACCGAGCGACGACTTGTTGATGAAGAAATGTTTGATATTCAAGTATTTCTCTGAGTTCCCCATCGATACGATATCGTAATCGAACAATATTCGTCAGTGGCTCGATATGAATATCTGATGAACCCATTTCTACGGCACCGATGATCATAAGATCACAGATTTGAGAAATATTTTCACCTTTGTATATTTGTTCTTTGAGAAGTGCGACGGATGTGTTTGGCATGGAAACGTAGGATAAAAGGAACGAAGGAATGAAGTATTTTTATGGTTTAATTTTTGTTTTGTGGGAGGATCGCATTAAATTCATTTTCGAGAGCGAGCATCGTGTTGGCTTGTCCAGCAAGTCCATAGATATCGCTTGCTGGTGCTGATTTAGCAAGTGCATCGGCTGAACGTGCAAACTCTATATATTTTTGATTAAATGCGTCGAGACGTTTTCCATAACTCGCACAGAGAATCGTGTTATTTTGACAATCTTTTATTGCTGCAGCTACATTTTTTTCGAGAGCTGTGCGTCGAGATTTTATATTTTCTGCGAGATAGGTGATATCGTCTTGTGAACCACCACGAACATAAAAATTAAGAGTGATTCGTCCATTATTCTCGCCAGTTCGATTATTTGGATCGAGCGTATTTTCTATAGAGAAACTTCCGATGGTAATGAGTGGATTGCTCATAATGGTCGGTGCTTTTTGTCAGATAATATCACTTCCGGTTCACGTTCCGTCATCGATCAGGATTTGAGGATTTCCAGAGCTATTGATGTATTTGATAAAATCTAAGATATCTCCGTTGGTTCCATCAAAATCGAGTTGAAACTGAAACATACCGATGGTCGGTGGTATTCCATTTGTAGTATTTCCAAAAGTGATCGATTGCATTCCGATATTGGAAGTGGCATTGAAGTGAAATTGTTTCAATATATTTGTTTCTATAAAACGTACATATTCTTTGAGAGAAATATAGTCT
Organism: Candidatus Altimarinota bacterium; assembly: GCA_947373235.1. Lineage (GTDB taxonomy): Bacteria > Patescibacteriota > Gracilibacteria > BD1-5 > UBA2023 > CANBWW01. The sequence goes on from CANBWW010000026.1 coordinate 8,919, forward strand.
TCATTCATATTTCCACTCACAGGATTCAAATTTGGAAGAATACTATTGAGTTTTGCTTTCTGCAGAACGAGTGCTTGTTTCGTAGAATCATTGTTAGCAATGGCATTTTTGAGCCAAGAAAGGTAATCTTCCGTTGGTTTTTTTGGATAAAGTGGATCTGTTCCTGCTAGTGCACTGGTTGTTCCTTGTGGATCTGCTTTGATGATTTTTGAAAGTTCCCCATATTCAGGTTTGCTTTCTATCTTTGCTCAGAGTTCCTGATAAGTGAAACCAGACTGTGCTACTTTTTTATAGGCGCTTATTGCGTTGGTTGCATTTGCTAGGTTGGTACTCATCGTATCAAATCATGGAATGATATAATACAGTCCAATTCCGATTGTACCAAGAAGTATGCCACTCTGTAAAATGAGGCTATATGTGAGATGTTCTTTTTGAGAAGTGCTGATCATAAAAATTTATGGTTTTTGAGTAAAGTCAACATACTGAGCCTGTATGGCAACGGTTGTTCGTGTTTGAAATGTCGGAGTCGTTTCATCCGTTTTTTCTATACTGAGTGAAGATGGAGGATTGAGAAGGATAAATCCACTCGTATTCGTTCCAGAAATATTATCGAGAAATCTGAGTGCTTCGATACGGGCTGATCCAAGTTTTCCTTGATCATCATCTGTTCCTATATCTGCACCATATATGGTACATTGAGTGCTTATTTTTCCATCTCCTGTGATACTGATTCCATTACAAGTTATATTATCCAGTCCAGATGATTCCGAGGTTTTTCTTACTTGATCAAATTTTGCTATCAAGACATCTGCACGAAGTTTGTTATTATAAGTATCGATAACAAATGCTTTTTCCGGAGAAGTACGGATGATATTTTGAGTAATTTTGAGAGGAATATATGTATTGAGTTGTTTGAGAGTATCTTCTTCGAGGGCTCCTCTTTTTTGATCATACTCCTTTGCTATGGCAGTGAGTGATTTACATCATCGTTCACTTGCGTCGAGATCGACCCCATAGTTTAGATGTGAACAAAGAAATGGATATGCTTCAAACATAGTCCCAGAGTCCTGATTTCTCAGAAAAACATGTGCTCCAGCGATAATCGCGATCACTACGACCACTGGTACAATATATGAGAATACAGAAACAACGGTTTCGAGTCTCGATTTTTGCGCCTTATTTCCGACGGATATTTTTCCATCGCTGGTTTCTTGAAAAAAATCTCAGTATGCTGTATCCATTTTTGCAGCATTTGCGCTTGTATTTGCTGTACTCAAAAATGATGTAGTTTCAGAGGATTCTTTTGTAGACAGAATTTCTGGTATTGCGGGTGAAGCCATATAAAAAAAAGTTAAGCTCAGAGTTAGCATAACTTATTTCTATTCATCTCGCAAATACGGAGGTATATTTTCACTTGATGAAGTATATATCTATTTTCTTATAAAGAAATTACTTCTGATTCAATAATCTTTCACCAACTCATCTTTTTGATACGTTCATCACTGAATCTGATTTTACTTTTTGGATTACTTGAGAGAATACGACCGAGAAGCGTATTCATCGTATGGATTGCGATCGGTGTACTATATTCTTCAAAATTGTTTTTCATACCACTGGTTCTCGCAAGAAAATATGGATCACTTGGCGGATCGAACGGTATTTTCATAATATATACCATATCAGTAATTTCCCAGAGATTGGATTCATCGATCCAAGTATCGATCAGTCCTATGAGAACGGATTTTTTCTCATTTCTCGTAAAAAGAGAAAGTATTTTTCATTTTCATCCAGAAATTCACTGTGTATATATCGTTTCGATTCCTTGTGTATTTTTGAGTTTTTGTGTGAGTTCTCTCAGATGCTTCAGACTGGTAGAGAGGATAACCGTTTTTGACTGATCGATCTGAAGTTTCGGAAAAAGCTCTATGCGAGGTTTTTCTATTTTCACTTTCTCGGTTTTAGAAAAAAGAAATCCACATTCATTCTTGAGAAATTTTTCTGATATTTCCCCATTGATTCCATATCCAGTTATAATGATATTTTTCGCATTTTGTGTTTTGAGAAGTTCTTGCGTATAGGAAGATATACTTTTTGGAATGATCGAAAGACTGACTCAATCTATTCCTATATGAGAAATGAGAGAAAGATTTGGATCGCCTTTGTATATAAGTGTTATGAGTGAATCAATCGCTTTCAAAACGGGGATCAATTCCTTTTTTTCAATCGTTTCAAACGGGAGTGTTTCGATATTTTTCTGATGGCGTTCCAGAAGTTTTCCATAGAGTGGAAGCCACTTTTTCCCACGACTCCAGAGTTCTTGTTGTGTGAAGAAATAGGTTTCACCAAAATCTCCCGGCGGGAGCTCATTGGGTCCACTTGGACGTGGAACGACTGAATCTACGATCGAACTGATACAGCCAAAAGTCATGATCAAATCATTCTTTATTTCTTCATGTTTCTCCAGAGTGGATGAATTCTCTAAGAGATCCATACAATCAGCAAAAGAAATCTTTTTTGATTGTTGTTTACGTATGTTTTTTTCTACAGAAAGGGAATCACGAAAGATGATGGTTCCTGATTTTTCCCTGAGTGGATAGGTAAAAAGTTCTTTATTCTGTAAGTCAGAAATCAGTATTTCTGCTGACTTTTCTTCTGCGCGTGCACTTTCTATAAATGGATTTCTCTCATCTTCATGTGCACGAAAAAGATCGAGCCAGATTCGTTCGTTTCAGTAGAATTTGAGTTCATCGATGAGTCCAGTTTTTGTATATCGAAGCCAAAAATCTAGTTTTGCTATGAGTATCATTTCTTTTCGATTCCAAAAAGATTTTTCGAGAAATCACTCTATCGTTTTGAGTGAGATAAATTTATCAACTTCCCGATATATATATACTTTTTTTCTCTGTTTTTGGAGTTTTTCATACATCCAAATGGATTGTTTATGTCCATTGGTCATGAGAAGAATGGTTTCATCTTCTTTGATTTCAGAAAGAATAATATCTATTTCTTCTGTTCATTTTCCAGTGAAACTGATAAGATGAGTGGTTTGCCCAGTATTATGAATAAGCTCGATATTTTTTGGTGGAGATTCTTGTTGCGAAAAATCACTTTTGTAGAGAATTTCTGTTTTTCTTGCCGTTATCTTCAGGAGGTACTCGATGGTTTTAGATACATCTTTTTCTCTTATAAATTGCCAAAAACATACGATTTTCTCATCTATACTTTCGATGATTTCGAGATATTTCAAAAAAAGTTCGATCGAGAGTTTGGTATCATCGAGGGCTCGATGTTCACCTATGATTTCTATTCCATAGTGTTTTGCAAGAAAGGCGAGATTGAGACTTTCGGCTTCTTGAGAAAAAATTTCTGAAAGCTCGAAAGTATCGAGAACGATATTTTCAGAAAGATCGATCCCATGAGTTGCGAGCATCGCGGTATCGAAGAGGACGTTGTGCCCAACGATGATGGCATTTCCTATAAAATCTTCTACTTTTTTCTGGACTTCTTGCCACTTTTGCTTTCCTGTAAGCATCTCTGCGGTGATCCCCGTGATCATAGATATCTCTTCTGTAAGTTCACGATTTGGATCGATCAATTGACTGTGTTCTTCCACGTTCGTGATACTATATTTTCCCTCTATTTTTGTAAGTGAAAATCTTACTGCTGCGATTTCGATAATCGTATCTTTTTCAGGAGAAAGACCAGTGGTTTCGAGGTCGAGTGCGACAAATGTATATGAGGAAAGATTCACGATTTTTGTATTCAAAATATATAGAAAATACTCTATGAAAAAACAAGAAAAAGTCGAGTGAAAGAAAAAATCCCTTCAAATTCGAAGGGATTTTTTTGATGACTATTTCGGCATCTTATTTCTGAGAAATGCTGGAACATCGAAGTCGTTTTCTGGAGCTGGTGCTGGAGTGTGAGGAAGGGAAGTCTGATTTCCAGTTGGACGGTTATTTTGGTGGTTATTCCCAAAAGAATTATTTCCAAAACTTTGAGAACTATTATTTTGATTATTTTGTTGTGGTGCTTTTCCGAAGATTCCTGATTGAGCAAATCCTCCACGATTTATTCCTGCAAGTTGTGCATTGGTTTCTTCTGAGAATCCAGTAG
>CANBWW010000027.1 GCA_947373235.1 Candidatus Altimarinota bacterium
GAAACGTCTGAAGTCCGTCAATCAGAAGAAAAAATCCCTCGAAAAAACGGTGATTCTCTATCGAGAGTATAAGGAGCTCTATGCGAACTATGACGAGATCAAGTCACTGATCAGTGATGAAAAAGATCCAGAAATGCTCGAAATGATGAAACTCGATCTTGCAGAAGCAGAAGAAAAAATCCCTGAACTGGAAGAAGCCCTGAAACTTGCTCTTTTACCGACGGATCCAAACGATGAGAAAAATATATTTCTCGAAGTTCGTGCCTGAGTTGGTGGTGATGAGGCTGGACTTTTCGCCTTGCAACTTGCAGAAGCGTATAAAACCTTTGCTAAAAAGGAGGGTTTTGCAGTCGAGATGACTTCTGAAAACTGGAACGATGCTGGAGGATATAAGGAAGTCATCATGAAGATAGATGGAACTGGAGCTTATTCGAAGTTCAAGTTCGAGTCAGGAGTGCATCGAGTGCAACGTATTCCGGCAACGGAGAAAAATGGTCGTGTACATACGTCGACGACGACCGTAGCGGTCATGCCTGAAGTAGAAGATGTAGATGTCGAAATCCGTGAAGAAGACCTCGAGATCACCGCGTGTCGTGCGAGTGGTGCGGGAGGTCAGCATGTAAATAAAACCAATTCTGCCATTCGTGTCGTTCATATTCCTACTGGACTGGTTGCGGAGTGTCAAGATGAGCGATCCCAACTTCAAAATAAGATCAAAGCAATTTCTGTTCTGAAAGCTCGTATGTTTGCAGCCGAAGAAGAAAAGAAAAATCAGGCTGAAGCTTCGACTCGTCTCGCACAAGTAGGAAGTGGAGACCGATCAGAAAAAATCCGCACTTATAACTTTCCACAAGATCGTGTGACGGATCACCGTATCAATGCAAACTTTTCGAATCTTCCCGTAATCATGATGGGAGATCTCGGAGATATTATCGATGCACTCGCGATCGCAGATCAGACAGCCAAGCTTGAAGCTGCTGCTGGATAAAATATATCATTTTTAGATGATGAGTAATTTTTGGCAAGGCTTTCTTTTTGCTCCAGTATTCATTTTTCTTATAATTCATTCATTATTTTTTCATTCATTATTATGAGATCACTTTTTTTGATTCTTGGTATGAGTTTTTTTCTTGCCAGTTGTAGTTTTGGCTCTTCTTCGAAGACACCGATTCAGTCAGCTGATCCTACGAATCCTGCCGCTCAGACGGCTCCAGTTGTGAGTTATACTGAAGATCTGAAAAATGCTTCTTATAAAATCAAAGATACAGCAGAATTCGAAAACTGTATGAAGCCGAGTGTGAATATGTGTCTGAGTCAAGTGGGGAATGAGCTGGCCCGAACTCAGAAATCTCCAGCTATCTGTGATGAACTCATGGATCAATCAAGTAAAGATTCTTGTAAATTTGGAGTTATCATGATCCAGGCGACTGAGTCAAAAGATATAAAAGCATGTGATGTGCTTTCAGATAATTATAAACATGAATGTCGTCTTGCATTGCTGCGTCAGGTAGCGGTAGATCAAAAATCTATCAAAGCATGTGATGCCCTCAGTGTTGAGTTTGGAAATGGATCGGGAAGTATGGATCAAAATATACAAAATATGCAAATCGACCAGTGTAAGATGAATGTTCTCCAGTCTGATGCGAGTCTCCCAGTTTCTGAGTGTGCCTCACTTTCAGATAAAAATATGCAAACGATGTGTACAGATCTGCTTAAAACGAGAGTTGCTCTTCCTCCTGCTCTACCACCAGTTGAAACTGAGACAAATCGACCAGTTACAACTGAAAATGTAAGTAATCTGTCCGGTTCAGAAAATCTTCAAAACGTTCAATAATTTATTTTTAGATTCAGGATTTTCTCAGCTAATAAGGAAACTTCTGAATAAGAATTTCCTTATTTTTATGTCAAAAATCACCAAGTGTATCATCCTCGCGGCGGGTTATGGAACTCGATTTCTTCCAGCTACGAAGGCACAACCAAAAGAAATGCTCCCAATTGTCGATACACCCGTGATCCAATATCTTGTAGAAGAAGCTGTTTCTGCTGGGATTACAGATATTGTTATCGTAATCAGTCGAGGAAAAGAAGCGATTCAGGATCATTTTGATAATTCCTTCGAACTCGAAAAAGTCCTTGGGGAAAAATGAAAACTCGCGGAACTGGCGACTGTACAAAAAATCTCGAAACTGGCCAATATTTCCTATGTACGTCAGCCGATTCCACGTGGTGATGGTGATGCACTTTTGTATGCTCGACCATTTGTAGGGAATGAGCCGTGTTTGGTCCTTTTTGGAGATGATCTGATCGTCGGAGAAAAGTCAGGAGCCACCCAACTGATCGAAGCTTTTTGATCAAAAAATGCTCCAGTGATCGCACTCGAAAAAGTGAGCGACGAAAAAGTGAGTTCCTATGGAATTATCGAATCTCAAAACTCAGATAAAGGAATCTATGAAGTTTCTCGATTTCTCGAAAAACCAGATCCATTAGAAACATCGTCACGACTTGGTGTGATTGGTAAATATGTGATCACTTCAGATGTGTTCGATCTGCTACAAAAGAATGAATGAACGGTAAGTAAAGATGGTGAGATTCGTCTTGCTGATGCATTTGCTCAGATGATTCGAGAGAAGCCGATCTATGGATTGGAGATGGAAGGGAAACGCTATGATACGGGAGATAAGCTCGGATTTCTGAAGGCAAATATAGATTTTGCTCTCGCACGTTCTGATATTTGACCAGACTTATTAGCATTTTTGAAAACAAAAGTATAACTTTTTCGGTGATTTTCACCGTTTTTTTATTTTTATGGATATTAAGAAAAATTCACATCGAAGTATCGGAGATAATGGAGAAAATATCGCTGTTCGTTACCTCGAATCAAAAAATTTTACTATCATCAAACGCAATTATCAGATCCAGTGATGAGAGATGGATATTATCGCACGAGATGGTGATTTTCTGATTTTTATCGAAGTAAAATATCGAAAAGATGAATCTCATGGACACCCACTCGATACTTTTACACCGATGAAACGAAAAGCTATGAAACGAACGGTGCTTCATTATATTATGAAAAATAAAATCGATCCAGAAAAGATTCGGATCGATTTTATAGGAATTATGCCAAAATCAGATATATCAGAAGGACATCGAGTCTGGCATATCAGGGGAGTGGAACTTTAGGCGGCTTGTCTTTGATCATATGTTGTATCATTTGCAGCTTCATTTTTCGTTTCTGCGATGACCCGAGCAATCGTACTATTGTGTTCTTTTTGTACTTGATCTGTATGTGTTGCACTTCTTTGTCCTGATATTCATCATGAATTAAAGCCTTGATAGTCGGACTCTGAGGAAGGTGTATATTCAGTTTTAAATATCTGAGTAAGATCGATCCCGAGACTTTCGATGTCTCGACCATACTGATTACTTCGAATTTTATCTACAGCATCATCGATATCTTTTTGTCCAGAACTTGCACGAGTACGAGCATTGAAGAACTCACGCATTTGTTCGATGATATCTCGACGATACTGATCAAATTGCTTTCTTTTGAGTTCCTCAGGGATAGATGAATCTCTTTGGAGTGATTTGATGATCGCAAGACTTGGTTTCCAGAATCGATCCTCGTAGTCATTATTCAAACTATAGTTTGTAGATCCATTTACTTTCAGTTTGTTCAGCATAAAGGCGAGAGATGAAAATCCTTCGTTAGTCACTTTTAAAATCGGACTTCCTGTATATCCGTATTGATTTTTCCAACTATTAGCATCTTCTCAATTAATATCAAGTCAGCCCATAGTTGATTCTGTATGTATTCCAGAAATATGATTAAAATATTTTTGTACCTGTCCATTTTTCTTTTCCTGCATTTGTTCGAGGAACCATTTTTGATCGGTTCATTGGAGTCGAGCGTGCAAACCTTTATCATGGTATTTTGTCCAAATGGACTCAATAGTATTTATAGCTTTTAAACGTTTTTTATTACTTTTATCATTTGTATCTCCTTCGATAAAATGCCCATGCAATTGCATATCGGATATAGCTCACTTGAGAGAAACGATTTCTCACTTATCTGCAAGGCCATCAAGTGCTTCAAAGAATGTATCTTTATAGAGGTCGTTCTGTTCTTTGTTTCTTAGAAATGAATATGCATGGAAAGAGTGTCCTTTCGCAGCTGCAAGCATAAAAATCTGTTGTGGGAGAGGGGAAGAAGCGTATCCAGTAGTACCAAGCAGTGCCCACATGATCGGAGCTGATTGGAGTGCAGGACTCGGATTTTTCGCTGGAATGGTCCCCATCATACCGAAGGCAGTCACATATTCCTGTGTAGCCAATGCTGACTTAAACTTATTGAGTCGACCCTGAGCATTGGCAAGATCGTTGGTTTGTCGTACTCATTTTTCTCTTGCACCTTCGAATCCCTCTTTTCGAAATGCTTTTTCCCATCCTGCTGGTCATCACATCGCTTTGATCAGTGTTCCTGCCATAGGATTCTTTTCAGCACCTCCATCGATTCCTTTCATGAATCCCCAAATCATTTCTTCTTCGGTGATCTGTTGTCACGGCTCCGTACCAATATCTCCTTTGAACTTTTTTCTTGCTTTCGCTTTTTGTTCCTCACGTTGAGTATCTGTACGATATCAACATGCATAAATAAGTGCATTGAGAAAGTGTTCTCATCACTGTCCAGTGAGAATATCTTCCGCATAAAGGTGACCATAACTTTCCACCATATACATTGTTGCAGCTGCAACTTCTTCTGGACGAGAGCTACTATTATGGATTATATGCATTACCTTGAGTCGTGCTACTGGGCCATTTTGATCCTTCAGTTTTGTTTTGATTTTATCGACGATTTCGCGGATATTTCCGACTTCATCTGCCTGTAGCTGAGCAATCACATCAGCAGGTAGTCAGATCATACGACCCATACGGAGAGCTGCACGAGACGCATTGAGTTTCGATCATTTTTCGAGATAGTGTTCGATTCCGTGTGTGATTCACTTCATTCCATGGATGATATCATTGATCGACCAGCTATTCATCCAGGATTTCATCAAAGAACCATGCATATGTGGTTTCTGTTCCTTATAAGTATCTTCGACGAGGAGATTTTCAGTGGTTGCCTTGAGCTTATTTTCTTTGAGATATTTGAGAAAGTATGCAAGTGGAAATGTTTGGTTTGTATAGAGTCATTTCTTTTGTTTTTCATTGAGTCATTTCTTCGTGTTGTATTTTTGGACATCTTCAAGGGATTTGTCAGAACTGTATTCACCAAAGGTAACAAAATTTTGATCGATATTATAGATGCGTATATGTGATCCATCGACTTCACTTTTAAAAAATTCATAACTTACTTCTTTTTCATCGTGGTTATTATTTCCATGGCTTTCTCATTCATGATGATCATCATGGTGATCGAGATCTTTTTTTGCGATCATGAGTTGTCCATGTTTGAGATGTGCATCTCCATCAACTCAAAAAACTTGAAATGCCTTAACAACATCTGTATCTGAAGTGATTTTGGAATTGCGCTTGAACCCAAATTCTCTGACTGCAGCTAAAAAATCAACCAATCAAAATGTTTGATTTTCCTTTCAATTCCAGATAGTAATGCCCCCTTCAGTAAGGCTCAAAATACTAAATGAACTTTCGAAAGTTACTCATTTTTTATCTTGTGCTGTAGAGAGAAAGTTGACGCCATCAGCATATCCATAGCTCGCACCCTCTGGATCTATTTGATCGAGTTCCTTCTTCAGCCAATCGACTGTTCCTTCGAGATTTTCTTGAGTGGCTTCGAGAAATTGTATATTTGGATTATCGAGAAGATTTCAGTTATTATAGTCTTTCAGGTTTTCATCCTCTGTGATTCTTTCTTGAAATTCATCCTCACTGAGAGCTCTTGCATTTTCTCAGAGTCCATAGAGAAGATGTCAAAAATCTGAATAACTGAGATTTTGAGACGTAGCGCTTCGAGAAAGACGTCCATCTTTGAGTGAAAGTATTTTATATGCGATACCATGGTCACCAGCTCAGAGATCTTTATTTATTTCTAGTATTTCCATCATTATTGTCTTTGTAGGATCATTTGGATCTTTAAAAACGAGAACTGAACCAATATTTCTTAGTGCATCTATTCATTCTATGTTTTTTTTATTACCACCTTTTCGAAGTTTGTTTACCTTATCGATGACAGGATTTTGAAGAAGAAGATCTGTACTCGTAGGATCTGTATTTTGCTCAGGAATAATATCCCCCATGATTTTGTCTCATTTTGCTTTTTCGAGCATCAGATACTGAAGTTTATCTCAAAAACCACGATCGAGATAGTTATAAAGATCGATATTTCAGGATATATTTTGAGGAAGATTTTTGATGCTTACCTTAAATATATCCTCATACTTCATAGCAGCAACGATTTGCTTCTTTTCCTCATCACTCAGATCGTTCCAAGCATCACTGAACTGTTTCTCAGCGTAGTTGAGAAATTCTGTCTCCGTCCAAAGTCCCAATGATTCGATTTCTTTCAGAGTCAGTTCTATATCCAAAAACTCAGCGATTTCTCGCTTTCTCACAGGTTTATCTTTGTAGTATGAAAAAATCTCTTTCAGAAGAAAAACATCGACCGTAGATCACCCGCTTGATTGATGATTGTATTGATAAACAAGTCTTCTTTTCAGATCTGAATCTTCTGGAAGATCATGAAAAATCGCAGGAAGATCGAGTTTTTCTTCATCAATGGTATCGACATCGACATTATAGATTCGAGCAATAAATTTCTTCAAGCGATTTATATTTTCAAGTGCATCACCGAGTTCACCATTTCTTAAGGTATTTATTTTATTGTTGATGCTTCCAGAAAATCCTGGAATATTGGTTTCGATATTTGGAAAATCTCTTTTCGATCGAAAAATAATCTTATCTCGAGCGGCTCTTAGCTCCTGAGTTTGATTAATAAATTCGTTTAAAATGAGTTTATCTGTAATTTTATCAAGGATCATTTCATTAGTTATTTCTCAAAATTTCTTTCTTTCTGAGAAATGTACACCATTGATTACATCTCGTGCCCCAGAAATAATCCCAGTTTTTTGATTTTTTATACGATCAAAAATAATAGGATCAATTCATTCTTTATTTTTTCCGAGAAAAGAGCTCATGCCTTTTTCAAGAAGTTCATGGATTCCTCACTCTATATCGCGATTTTTTTTGTCGGCATTTTCATTTGCTCCATTTCCTGGATTGTTTGGTCCTGTATGAGTCATATATTCAAAATTATTATCCCTTGCATTCTATCAAATATATCGCAAAAACACAAATAAAAAAACCTCGTACACGAGGTTTTTTTATTTTCAAGATTGAGTCAGTATTTCTCATGAAACACTTGGTGCGGGAAGATCGATAACGATGCCAGTTCAAACTGGAGTTATCGGTTTTGGAATAGTGACTGATTTTACTCATCCACAAGCGGAAAGAAGGAAGAGAGATATGAGTATGATCGAAACGATACGCATATGGAAATGATAATTATGGTGCCAATGAGTGGGCTTGAACCACCGACCTCAGCGTTATGAGTGCTGTGCTCTAACCAGCTGAGCTACATTGGCGAACGCTGGATTTCTATTGTATTATGGTTGCGGAGGTATGAATCAAACATACGACCTCAAGGTTGTGAGCCTCATGATTGCTTGCTAGGCTGCTCTACTTCCTGATTTTGGATCTGTGTTTATGGTTGCGGAGGTATGAATCGAACATACGACCTCAAGGTTATGAGCCTTGCGAGCTACCACTGCTCTACTCCGCGGCATACAAGAACACCCCGTGATTATATAGAAAAATCGAAACTGTCAATATATTTTTCCATCGTAGTAACTAGAGAAGGGATATTACTATTTTTTGAAAATGTGTTTTTCGAATTTTCCTCCAAAAGAATTCATGCTATTTTTGTAAGGGAAAGTTTCTCTTTTCGAGTATTCAATTCACTATGAAGGTCACGATATACTTTCGAAGGATTTAAAAAGTCGATATACTGGTCGCTGATAGACTCTGGAAATCCACCGATTTCTTTGTATATATCCCACAGAAATGGCTTTCCGGTTTGGATGGCTTGGACGATACTTCCATCACCACGAACTATATTGGTATCTGCAAGATGAAAGAGAGAATAGTAGTTTTCGAGTTCTAAAAATCCTAGAAAGATCCTATTTTCTTTTCTTGTTTCCATATTTCTCCCAAATATAAAAATAACCCAATCTTCCGAAATATCGAACCCGATGCGATCATACGTTGCGTCATAAACAAAAAGTGTCATCCATTTTTTCTGTTCGAGATGTTGTGGTAGATGATTTTCTTGGAGCCAATCGAGGCGAGTGTTTTCTGGAAAATGATGTGTCAGTATTCCAGCACTTTCTGGTAAAAATGATGGAACTATCTCGATAATCCGAGTTTCTTTTGTGGAAAAAATATGTTCTTTTCCCGTCATGAGGGTCCAATCTGGATCAAATGAAAGATAATCTACTCGAAGAATCAGGCGTTTTTTCTTTTCTCGGAATACAGGAATTTCTGTATGAAAAAGTGACAGTATGAACTCAGAAGTTGATCCCCATGATTCTGAAAGATCAAGCATTTCGATATTTTCCATTTTCCCAAAAGCCTTCTCAAAAAAATTTTCTGTTTTTTTTACCTCATTTGTAAAAAGATGGATTTTTCCAGAAAAACCATTTTTTTTGAGTGCATATATGAGTTCTCACGCGAAACCCATATCCCCGAGATTATCGACGACGGTGAGAAAAATATCGAGTACAGGAAGTGTCTGGAGTGTGTGGATCATATTGCTATATTATGGCTTTTTGATACAATGCAACAAATTTCTTTTTCTTTTATGTATTCATTTTTTGTAGGGAAGCCCGTTGCTCTTCAGGGAATTTCTCTCACATTTCTTATCGATGGAACGGGTCTCGGATATGAGATATTCATCTCTCCGAGTCTTCTTGCGAATATCCGCATATGAGAAAAGAAAGAAATATGGATACACCATCATAAAACAGATGTCAGTGAATCGCTCTTTGGATTCCTGGATATGGATGAGCGTTCTCTTTTTCGCGAACTCCTGAAGGTAAATGGTGTCTGAGGAAAGACCGCTCTCAATATCCTCGGTCTTGGTCGAGAAAATCTTCTCAAGGCGATACAGCTGGAAGATGATAAACTGCTTGCCTCTGTTCCAGGGATCGGAAAGAAAACAGCTCAGAAAATCATCGTTGATCTCAAGGGATCGATCGATTTTTCTCTGCAATCTGGAACAGTTTCCACTCAAAAAAATACAAGCGATATGACACTCATGAGCTCACTGATACATATGGGATATGAGAAATCTCGAGTGGAAAGTATTGTTTCTGAGCTCGATCCGAGTCTTTCTCTCGAAGTTCGAACTATTGAAGCGATCCGAAATCTTTCGAAATAATATGTCTGAAATCCAAGAAAAATTCATAAAATTGATGGGTATAAAAAAGGAGCCGAATGATCATGAAAAGGCACTTTTTCGCCGTGCACAGAAGTATATTCCATTTATTTCTTGGATCCCAGGAGTTCAGATGATCGCGGTTGTCAATTCACTTTCTATGTACGCCACACATAAAGATTCTGATATCGATCTTTTTATCATCACGAAGCCCGGATATCTGTGGTTGGTTCGTATTTTTTCTACCTGAATTTTGAATCTTCTTAGAGTCAGACGAGCTCATATCGATATCGCTGAGAATTTTTGTCTTTCTTTTTTTATTACGGAAAAATCGATGGATTTCTCTCATATAGCTCTTCCAGATGATATATATCTCGAAAATTGGATTCGTTATCTGAAGCCTATTTTTACTCGTGGAGATATCTATGATCGATTTTTATCTGCAAATATTTGGGTAAGGGTATCTGAAAATCAGAAATCAGAGAATCTACAATTTGTAAAAAATGTGTGAGATGAGAAAATATTTTTTCCTTCTTTTTGGAAATGTGTAGATACATATCTGAAAAAAATATTTCTTCCTCGAACGCTCGATTCCTATAAGAAAAAGTGAAGACCTTTCGGGGTGATCATATCCGATGATATGTTGAAGTTTCATGATCAAGATCAGAGATGAATCATATCTGAAAAATTAAAGTTGACTTTAAAAAAATTTATGTAATATAAATCCCCGTCTGATTTTTTCTTTGCAGTTTGCATGAGTTAAAAAGGATGTTATTAGGATCTAGGAGATCAGAAAATGATTTTGATGTACGTTGGCTGTAAAGGCCTTTTGGTTCTTCGTAGTACTGTTGTTGTTATCCGTTCAGGTTTATCTGGTGGGATCTCAGTGGTAAAATATCTGGAGATAAATCTCGCATGATTATCGCCGCGCCGTGTTACTATCTTTGCATCTATGCTTCTCAAAAAAGCAAAAGATTCAAAAAATGTTTTCATTGGGTTCTATTTAAAATAGTGAAAGAATCCAATGAAAATGATAAGGAAATTCCTCGTCAGTCCTAGATCACCCTGACCTTCACAGTAGAATTTTCTATCTCTGAAGGTCACAAAAACTAAAAACCACTTCGGTGGTTTTTTTGTATGAGAAATAATATTGACAAAATAAATTATAATAGTATATGTATACTACATAACAAAAAATAATATGTCAAAATTTGTTTTTCTTCTCGTTCTTTCCGTTGGTATTTTTTTCTCAGCTTTTCCAGTTTCGACTTTCGCCTATCCTGGATGTGCTCGTGGTGATATGATCATCGGATGACAGATGTGGGCCGCTTGCAACGCAACAACAAAAGGAAATTCTTCAACGAATATATCTGGTTGGTTTCTTCCTGGTGGGAAAAATCCTGTTTTTTTATCGCAAAATGGAACACTTGGCCTCTCTTCTTATCGAACATTTTGAAATCCTGTTGATGTCAAAAATGGTCCATGTGCCAAAGGATACACACTTCCGAATCGATGAGATTGGGAAACGGCTATATACTCAGCTCGGCTCAATCAAACTTCTCTTGCCAATCTCCTCGCGCTTCCACAAAATGGAGGATGGAGTATCCTCAAAACGAACAATCAAACTTCTCTCCAATCTCAGCAAAATGTCTATGGTTCTTACTGGAGTTCCACAATAGAAGATATATATGGTGATAAACCGATCATTCTTCATCTTGGATCTGTCTATGGCAATACACGTATGGACGGAACCGACGGTGTATATGGTGAAACTGGAAATACTTGGCAATGGACGAACACTGGACTCGGACTTGTTTCATCGGAAAGTACTGAGATTGCCAATGTTCGATGTATTCGTTCATAAAAATCCTCCATTTTGTAAACATAATTATTTATTTCCATGAATCATTCAGAACCGTTAGGTCAAAATACGATCAGAGAAAAACTTTACTCAGATTTACTCAATGGATGTTTAGATATAAATAGTAGATTTCACATACTGATTGGCTCTGTACACGCTGCAAACGATCTCTCTATCGACGATCTCCGATTAAATAAAACTGAGAAATCTGATCTTATTCGTAAGCAACTTGAAAAAATACGTGATAATATAGATGCCCTGCTTACCCGAGCAGAATAAAACATTATTCAGGCAATGCGAAGACTTGCAATTCATATTTTTTCCTCTAAGATACGGATATATTTCGTATCTTTTTTTGTATGCGACGGATTTCTATCATCATTCTGCTAGCGATATTGGTAAGTGGTGGGGCTTATTTTTTTCTGTCTCGTGGGAAAAATCCCGTTTCTATGTGGACTATGACGAAAGAGGATACTTCTGTGAGTTTTGATGAAAAACAGAAACAATCAGAACAAATCGAACAAAAAGATACTGACATGTATAATCAGGCAATCACTGAACAAGATAAAGATGTGTGCTTAGCGATACAAGATCCTGATCAAAAATCAGAATGTACCGATATGGTGAGTGCAGGTCTTGCACAAAAAGCGGACAATCCAGAACTCTGTAAAACACTCACTTCGACAGGTATCCGCGAACGCTGTTCGGATAATATCAATTTTTCTCATGCAGAAACACGAAAAGATAAAAATATCTGTGCCACGATCTCGGATCAAAATCTCCAAAATTCCTGTAAACAGGGAATCGATAATTCCATACTCCAAGATGCGATCAAAAATCAAACGGTGACCTCTGATCTCTGTGATCAGATCGATCCATCACTTCAGGGAACGTGTCGATGAAATCTCCAAGTGCATCAAGATAGTCAGACTTTTGCCTCTGCAACAAAATCTCGCACTCTCGAAAGTTGTGCAGGAATCGCAGATCTAGATCTCAAAAATACCTGTCGAGATATCGTTTTTCTCGATCAGGCAGTAAAACAAAATGATCCAAATATCTGTAAATCCATACTTGATACTGAAAAACAAGCACTCTGTACAGCTCAGATAGGCCGAAAGAGTGATGTTAAAAAATTCCCTACTATCGTTGCTTCATTAGATATAGAAAGCTGCAAAATGCTTAATGACCAAAATTTGCAAAACCAGTGTCATGACCAGATCATCATCATGATGGTAAGAAATAATAAAGATCCTGACCTCTGTGAATCGCTTATAGATGAGAAACTGAAGACGAGTTGTAAAAAAATTCCTGGAGAATAAATAATAATACATTATTATAGATATTTGGCTACTTAAAAAGAAGGATTCTTTCATCGGAATCCTTCTTTCTTGCAAAAGTTCGTGATAGCATATTTATGTTCTATGAATATCTTTCGCAATTTCTGCATCCT
>CANBWW010000028.1 GCA_947373235.1 Candidatus Altimarinota bacterium
TAGAATCCCAGCAAAGATATACCGATAAAACTTTTCGTGGTTATAAGTCAGAAAAACAAAAGAACGAAAATGATATATTTTTCTGGTTTGCGAAAAAAAGAAATCAATGGAAAATGGATCAATAAATATCCAGCCAGATAGTTGGGATTCCCGAGAGTTGAGATCGATCGGCCTATTCCCCAGCTCGGAATTCCTCACAGAGGAATAAATGAAAAAATCCCGAGTGATTCTAGTAACGCAAATATAGAAATGATACTTGCGGTGATGAGACTCGCCTGGATGAGTTTTTTTCGATCAGAAACAAAAGAAAAAATCAGAAAACTTCCGAGAAGAATCAAGAGAAAGATATACCCATGATATTTTTCATAGGAACCAAAGAGAAAATGATTCCAAAAATCTGAAACATCTCAGAAATAATGAAGATGAAAAAGGCTGGCGATTCCTAAGGAAAAAAATGGGAAAATCAGAAGAATAAAGGTATAAAATCCATGTTTTTCGATCCAATCAAAAAAGGCTTTATTTTTCCTGAAAAGCACTTCCAGAATACCAGAAAGAACTAGAAAAAAAGCTAAAAGCACCTTAAATCTCTCGAAAGAACCACTTCATAATATCAGTCAAAATGGTGCGAAAAAGTGCGAAAAAATAAGCGGAACGAGGATGATAAGAAGAAAAGGTATGATCATAAATGATTTTCTGAAAAGTATATATATTTTCGGAAAATGGGAAAAGAAAAAACACCCCTTGTGAGGGTGTTTTTTTGATTTTACTCACATCCAGATCTTTTGAATCAGATGAGAGTTCTTTTTTCTATAAACCAATTTTTAATAGAATGGTGTATAGTAATTGAAAGGTTCAGGTGAAACAAAATTATATTTGTTTAGTTGATACTGAGTATTTGGACAAACATATCCCATGTTTGCTTCGCCAGTTCCATTATATGCACCTTTGTGAATACCCATATGTAAATGTGGAATATCACCAAAGTCATGATAATTAAACAATGTACCAATAAGGGCACCTTTTGTAACTTGAATATTTAAATTTGTTCCAATACCAAATGATGTTGGATTGAGATGACCATAGAGTGTGGTCCACTTATCTGTAGATCCAGACTCAACAACAACGTAATAATCACCCGTACCTGTAAAAGCGTTTGATCTTCTCACGAAGCCATCTGCTATAGCAAACACTTGTGTACCAGATGGTGCCGCATAGTCTGTACCGAGATGTTTTGGATAGTTTCCTGAACAAGATTTTGTGGTACCAGGATAATCGTCTACCCCGAAACCAATAGAGGGGACAATAGTTCCAGTAGGTGTACCATATCCCCATGACTTCAAGGTCGTATGATACGTGGGCACGATAGGAAAATATGTTGTCCCAAATGATGCGTAGGGCAATGGAGCACCTAGACTAACAAATGGAAGTTGACTAAATTCAACTGTTACTGCAGATGCTGTACTAGCAATAGCACTTAATAAAACAACTTTTGAAATAAAGTGTTTCATGATTTACTCCTTCTTGATTGAAAAAATGATATTACATTACTTATTGGATTTCCAATAAGGTTTCCAGCCCAGAAATCAAAACACCTCCTCTCTATTTTCTGGGGAATCATTGATAAAACTATTACCAACAGCCAAAAATTGATCCATAAGGAGATCAAAATCTGCTATTTCATTTCCTGATAAACATTGCGAAGCGAGCAAATTTTCTCGATTACCACTGAGTGTATAGTTTCTGATTTGAAAAAGAACATTTAAGGGATCAAATCGACTCCAATCAATACTTTTACGACCCGTTTCGAGATCGACAGAAAGTATACTCTCTAAACTAAAATCTGTTGTAGAGAGGGAATTTGGAAAATTCCTTTCTATATCTGATTGACTATAAGGATCTGCTTTTATTAAGGATCCGCACTTGTTCAGTGCAGTAACCAACATGGGATTGGATAAAAAATCTTTCAGAGTTTTTTCGGTTTTAGATCGTACAATTCCTGAATGAAAATACTCTTCAGAACTTGTTCCATCCTTAAAATCCTCTCTTTTTGGTGCCACCTCCTTCGGATTCCCTTCACCAAATACATAGTGAAGGGTTCGTCCATCATTGAGGGTAACATCCCTTTCTTTCCAGTCCGTATTTGGTTTCTGGAAAATAAATCCTGAATGTGTTTTTGTTGGAGTATTCGTTGATCCTGTTCGTATAGACGGATCAATAATCATACTTGTTCCTGATTTTTCTTTTGTATCGAATGTGGATACAGAAGAAATCTCAGAAGGTATTGGTAGGTGACTATTTGTATCTGTATGTGGATAAAAATAATAGAAAATACCTGCTGTAGTGAAAAAGATCAGAACCAAACAGATACTCATCCAATGTTTTTTGATCATAAGAAGCTCCTTAAGAAATATATATTCGTTTCAAGACGTCTCCTGAAAGTGGAAAGATTCTACACATGAAACCTTTCTGAATTCTTACATTTTGGAAAGAAAAGATGTTTTGAGAGAGAATTTTATGGACAAAATTATAATAAATTGAATAAATAAATCCTCCATTCGGAGGATTTATTTATTCATAATTTTATCGATAATTGCCATCGGAAGCTTTTCGATTTCTTCACCATATTTCACGAGACGACGCGTGAAGACGAGAATACTCTGGACATGATCCATCATCATATACACTCGCCAAAGGATCATCGTGAGTGGGATCGTGATAGATACAACAAGAACGGCAAGTGCTATGTAAAGAATATTCAGCGGATCGAGTATCATAATGCAAATGGTGTGAGGAAATAGAGATTGCTCGAGTTTTGGAGGAAAATGGAAAAAATTTCTAAATTTTATACTTTTGAAAGCGGATCTGGTTGTTTTTCTACATTTTGTGTTGTTGATTTTTCTTCTACTGGAGTTGGATTTTTTATATCCACGTTTTCACTTCCATCATAATTACGATCATTCCACCATTTTTTTATAGAATCAATGTCAGTAAGTGTATGTACGACTTCTCCATGCCAGTATACTTTCATACAAACTGGAAGAGAAAAATCGAGAATTTGAGCAAGTTCAGGATTACTCGTCGACGAAAGAAATCGAAGAGTTGCGCTTTCAGTCCATACAATCGTCGACCAAATAGGCGAACGAAGAAGGATTTCTTGTCATTCTCGAGAACCATCTTCGTAAGATATAACGATGAGTCGTTTCTGTTCTTTGAGGACATTGAACTCTGCTTCAGATTTTAAGACGATCGGAGTATTTTGTAATTGTTTTTGTGCAAAATCAATAGTCTTTCATCAAAATTCTTCTGCTTTTTTCAAGTAAGGCGAAACCTTCTCAAGAAGTGGGCTTACTTTATTGAGATACGGGGTTGCTTTTGATTTTATATCGTTCCAGTTCATAGTATTTTTAGAGAAAGAAATAAGTTTTAGAGAGTCTTGAGTTTATCTTGAAGATCATCGTGTATTTTTTGATGATTTTTTTGTATACGCGACTTCTCATCATCATAGTGATCGATGAGTTTTTGTAAACGTGGTTTAAATAAATTGAGGCTGCAATGTTCTGGAGCGAGTCGAAAATCACTGGGAACTTCGAGAATATTGAGAAGCTCTTTTGTTTTTGGTCCATAAGAAATCGAAAGAAAAGGAATTCCATGGACAGAAGCAAGCACCAACGAGTGAAATCTCATACCAATGATCGCATAGAGTGTCGGATAGACTTTCAGTGTTCATTCGATCGTTCCAGTCGTATGATAAGTCTTTCCAGACATGATTCGTTTGATAAAAAGAGAATCATTCTGTGTATCGTTTCCGGATGTTGTATGTAGGAGAAAAACTGGATCATATCCTTCTTGCTCGAGATATTCATAGATCAGAGGGATTTTCAGTTCATCTGCGGAACTAAGAAAACCACCACGAACCGAAATACCGATACGTTTTTTTTCTGGGATTTTTTCTACTTTTTCTGGTTGATAGAGAAAAGCGAGATCAGGAATCTGGGAACAAGGGATTTCCAGTGCATCGAGAAGTGATGCACTTTGTTCATCTCGTACGATGATAAAATCTCATTTTTGAAATATTTTCTTGAGCTGCATTTTATTTTTGATCTGCTTTACTTCCAAGCTGATTCAAAGATAGACTATCGTTGTTCCATTGAGTCTGGCAAGTTTGGTACGAAAAAACCACTGTCACAAAAGGGAAGAAAATGAAACTCATGCTTCATTATCAAAGATAATTCCACCTCATCCGATGATCAAGATATCGGCACGAAGAATAAGCCAGATATTTTTGACAAGATATCCAATATTGGCAAGCGGATTTCAGCGAATATTGTGAGGAAAATACGTCACATAATCGATCGTTTTTTCTTTCAAAAAAGAACTTTTTTTATCGTGAGTAAATACACGAAAAGAAACAGTGTCTTTATAGTGCGTTTCGAGAAAATGAAACTCTTCCTGAAGAATGAGTTCATCTCCAAGATTATATGATCCTGTTGCGGTCATGAGTAAGACTTTCTTCTTTTTTGACATGATTTCATTGTACAAAAAATACTGTTTTTATGCAACTTTTTCATATTTCTCATCATCGACATTTTTCATATTTTACCTAAAAGTTATGAAACAATAAGAAAAACACAGATGAAAAAAAGAACAAGGGAAAATCAGTTGGCAAAGAAAGAAAAACACATACTATATAAATGCCCATACACATCTAACTTTTAACCCTACATCATATGAGCAATTCCCTGAACAAAGTACAAATCATCGGAAACCTCACGGCGGAACCAGATATCCGTGAAACTCCAAACGGACAAAAAGTCGCTACTTTCTCAGTAGCAACGAACCGCAAATGGAAAGATACCAGTGGAGTATTACAAGAAGAAGTCGAGTACCATAACTGTGTCGCATGGCGAGGACTTGCGGATATCGCGGAACAATACATGCACAAAGGAAAAAAAGTATATATCGAATGATATCTCAAAACTCGTACTTGGGATGACACGGCTGGAGTAAAACGATATAAAACAGAAATTGTTTCAGATAACATCATCCTCCTTTCTGCCGCTGGATGAAGTTCAAGTGAAGGTGGTTACTCAGCTCCAAGTTTCGCTGATACAGCACCGAAAGATGAACAAAAAATAACGAAAACACGACCAAAAGTCGAAGAAGAAATTTCTATAGAAGATATTCCTTTTTAGACTCAAGCCATAAAATAATCCCTTTCTCGAAAGAAAGGGATTATTTTATGGCTTCATTTATTTTACTCTGTGTATAGTTTTTCTGGAGTTTTTTTATATCATCTTGGATAAATAAGTAGGTAATCTTACAGAGTATTTCTTGATGGGAAATGAGAAATATTTCGAGTTTTCAGGATGAAGGATCAAAAATGATATTCCTCGAATCATCAATTTTTTCGACCAACTTTTGGTTTTTTTTCAGATCTCGATGATATAAAAAATCTTTTGAAGATATGTACTGCTGTGACCAAGAAATAAACTGAGCAACTGTATAGATATCTTTACGGAGTGATTCTGGAAAATTTTCTACCAAAGAATCAGACTGAAAATCATCTGCTTTCCATTTTTGGAATTGTTCATGAAGAAAATGGTTTTGCGATCAAAACATTTTTCGAATCGATCCATTCACTGCGATAAAACACATAATATCTGGAACGGTAAGTTTTCCATAACGAATTTCTAGTTCTTTTCGAGTCTGAGAAAGATGAAGATACTGATTCATCAACTCCACTTGAGCAAGTTTATCATTATATTTCTTCTTTTTTTTACCTCGATCATGGGAATTATAGTGACCCATATTTTCTGGGATTTCCATCACCGTGATTTGTGAACCTATGGACAATGTTTCCAATTTTTTTCCATTTTTTATTGGAACTGTATATGGAACACGACTGATAAGATCAGTCTTATAAGAAAGATCAAATTCTTTGGTTGGTAAAAAATGAAATCATGGCAACTCAAGCGAAATGAGTGTTTCGCACAATATCATCTCTACTCATCTTCATCAATCAAGCTGATTATAGAGTCATTCTTGAAGTCGATCATCTGAAAATTTTTGCCAGTTGATACCGTTATGAGCCAAATAAGGAATAGCCCCGAAGATATTCACGGGGTTTCGGATTTCTTCTGAACGAAAACGGGTAATTCCATACACCCTTGATTGTACCTTTGAAATCGTTTTTCCTACAGGGACATTTTTTCTGAAAAAGAAATCTTTTGTATTTGAACGTTGTTCTCTATTTGTATGAATATCCTCCATATATTTATATTTTACTATCCCAAATTAAGTCCTTCGGTATCGGCTTTTAGATTATTTTCGGTTTTGATACGAGGATTATAGTAGTTGTATATCAGTTTGATCAGATCTTCTTTTCCGAGGATATCAGCCTTGAGTCCGATCGATTCGAGACTCATCTTTGCCGTCGATGCACGCTCGAAGTTCCCTTTTCGTAAACGATCGGTTCGTATACGATTCATGCGGATATCCGCTGCTGATTCTTCCTGAGAAAGTGCTGCCCAAAAAGACTTAAAAATACCGAACATATCCGTTTTTCGGATCGAAGCATTTCCTTCGTAGTCGAAAGGAATAACGATATAAAATTCTTTTTTCATAATTTGTGCCAAATCGATGAGATTCGTGAGAAAATCGACGTATTTATAGGTTTGTTCTTGCAAAAGAGAATTTTGCTGCTTGAGCGCAAGATTTTTAAGTCGGTTGATATAGGCCTCTATATCTACTTTCAATGATCGTGTGATAATTTGTACAGGAAAATTCAGTGAATTCAAAAAACGTTGATACGAAATCAAAATCGCATCTTGCTCTTCAGTGGATTTCAAGTTAAAATTCAGCGGATGAATATGAAGGACCATACGAGAAGATCCATCTTTCATGATCACGATATTGTCACGAATTTCAGAAAATGGGAGATATCGTTGTGTACTCGAATCTTTTTGTGGTTTTTTTCAGACTTGTATCTTGGAATTTTCGGACATAAGAATAACTAGAGTTTATTGATTTTTTCAGATATTTCTTCATTCATTTTGGATTCCATCGAAACATTTTGTTTGAGTTCTTTTTCTTGTGATGGGAGGATCACATAACCGACTTCTAGATCAGAAAAACTATCGGTTCAGACTGACCAAGTTCTTGATTTTGCATTCAAAGAAAGGCGAATATAGTTCAAAACTGCTGGTAAAAAAGTCATCTCATATATCTTCGTAAGTGCTACGGTGATACCTATAAGCACAAGTGGAGCGGCCAACATGGCTGCGATGGTTCCACCGACTTTTGGTTCCATATTTTTAAAAACCGTATATCCGAGTCCACCCCAAACCATCATAATAATCAATTGTCTCAGTGACAATCAAGCAACGATGATGTCTTCGTTTTCGATTTGGAGAGGAATTTTGTATTGCATCTATCAGAAAGAGGAGAATAGGATTTGAGTATATCCTAACACTTCCGAATGTGCAAGGTATTTATGAGTATTTCTTTTGACTTTTAAGACCTTCGTAGTATAAATTAGCGGAAATTTCTGAATCGGTCGAGCCTTCTTGGCTTCTAAAGATTCTTGATCATTTATATTTTATTATTCATACACATGTTTTCTTTTATTAAAAATCGATTCTATTTTTATGGAATTTCTACGGTTCTCGTTTTTTGTGCTCTTGTGAGTCCTTTTGTTCTTGGGATGAATCTGGGAATCGATCTCACTGGTGGTATCCAAATAGAGTACCAAGCAAAAACTGGCGATCTTGATGCGGTCAAACAAATTGCGAAAGAATCTGCAGAAAATATCAAAAAAACAACCCTTGTAAAAAACAATCCAGTTATTAATGATATTGTTACCTATAATATTTCTGGAACGGATCGATTCGTCGTGGAAGCAGGATTTTCAACTGATAAAAACTACTCTGAGACAGATATAGAAGCAGCAAAGGCATCATTCACGAAAAATCTCAGTGATTCACTCAGTCAGAAAGCAACACAACTCAATTATGTGAATATTGGGGCTTCATTTGGAGATTATATCAAAACTTCAGGAGTAAAATCTCTCATTTTAGCGATTATTTTTATCTCCCTCTATATCATGTACGCATTCCGTGGTTCTATCGCCCATATGGCGAGTTGGCCTTTTGCGGTGGTAACTGGAATATCACTGATACATGATGTGATCGTTGCTTTTGGTCTCTATATGATCACTTCTCATTTTTTCCCTGAGTTCAAAATCGATACATTTTTTCTCACAGCAATGCTCACGATTCTCGGATATTCGATCAATGACACGATCGTCGTAATGGATAGAATCCGTTCGAATCTTCATGGAGGAAGTGGGAAAAAAGAAAATCTTTCTCATATTATCGATAAATCGATCAACGATACTATGCGTCGATCCCTTCTAACTTCTTCGACGATCTGTATCGTGATCATCGCGATGTTCTTCTTTGGTCCTGAAAGTCTCAAAGGATTTATGATCGCTCTTCTCTTCGGTACAGTTATCGGAGCCTACTCTTCTATTTGTCTGGCTTCACCGCTCCTTATCGATATCACCAAAAGAAAATAGTTCATGCTCGTTTCATTTTTTATCCGTGGATTTCGAGGAGTGAAGGAAGCTCGACTTTTCCTGACTAGGAAAACAGCTCTTCTCGGACCAAACGGTTCTGGAAAAACACATATTTTGGAGGGGATTCATATCGCAAGTGGTGGATCTCCCACATATCTTCAGGCTCCTCGAAAAGAGGATGCCTTTTTTGAAATAGGTTTCGACGAGGAAGTTGGGATGAAGTCTTTTTCACTCGCTCGCTCGGATGAAAAAGATACCTACATGATCCAAAATAAAAAAATAAGTGGTATCAAATATAAAGAATCCCTCCCATATAGAACCGTTTTCATATCTCCATTCGATATGAATCTTCTCTATTTTTCACCAGGCATTCGACGAGACTATGTCGACAATATCCTTTCAAGAACTTATGCGCAGTTTTCAAAAGTAAAAAGAGAATATGAAGGAACCATGCGCCAGCGAAATGCACTTTTAAAAAAAATCAGAGATGGAGAGGCACGATCTGCAGACTTGGATTATTGGGATAAAAGTTTTGCTGAAAAGGCGGAAATATATCATCTTTATCGGATGCGATGGGCAGATTTTGTAGAAAAAAATACAGACATATTCTCGAAAATCCTTCCGGAATATGAGATCGTTTTTTCATATACGAGCAAAATCGAATCGATAAAATTAGAAAAAAAGAGCGAGTCTGAAAAAGAAGTCGTGAGACAATATCTCGAGGAAAATCGTGAACGAGATATCCTCACTGGGCACACGCACATTGGACCACATCTCGATGATTTCTGATTTTTTATCACCAAGGAAGATACGAAAATCGAAACCAGCACGTATCTTTCTCGTGGAGAAAATAAAGTGCTTCTCTTTTCTTTAAAACAAATTGAGATTTTATTTTTGAAAAAACATCTTCAACTATCCATCATCCTTCTTTTCGATGACGTTTTTTCAGAACTTGATGGGAATCGCGCGGAAAGCATCATAGAAAATTTCGATGTGGATCAAGTGATCGTCAGCGCACCACGCATGCTTCCAAAAAGCAAAAATTGGGATTCTTTTTCTTGCATAAATCTTGATCCTGTATAAGATACTTTGGTAA
The DNA here is from genome assembly GCA_947373235.1 of Candidatus Altimarinota bacterium. GTDB lineage: Bacteria > Patescibacteriota > Gracilibacteria > BD1-5 > UBA2023 > CANBWW01. Next base: position 9,672 of record CANBWW010000028.1, read on the forward strand.
TATTTGGCGGTCTTTTTTGAGTATATTTTTCTTTCGATAATTTTCTTTCTATGAAAAAATTTCTTTCCCTTTTTTCCTTAGTAGCAATCAGTTTTGTTGGAATTTTTGGAACGACTGTTTCGGCAGATACTCCAGCAAAAATCGACCACTTTGCCATTATTGCGCCACCAACTACGAAAGTCGGACAAGCGATCGATATAAAAGTAGAAGCACGCGATAAAGATGACAAAATTATCCCTGGTTACAACGGATCTGTTTATTTTCAAAGTACAACGGATTTTGGGGCGACTCTTCCTGCACAAGGAAAAAGTGTACAATTCAAAGAAAGTGACCAATGATCTATCACTCTCAGCAAAGCAATTATTTTTAAAAGAGCTGGTTCTCAGACTCTTACCGTTACGGAAACTATCGAAGATGCAGAATGAACAGTGACTATAAAAGTAGATCCAGCAGATGACAGTGGAACAGGTACAACGGGAAGTGGCGAAGCTATATCGATCATCACGCCAGATGACAACTCGACTCAAAGTAGTGATACCATCACGGTCAGTGGAAAAACCAAGAAAAATAGTAAAGTGACCCTCAATCTCAACTGAAAAGATGTTGCTACCTTGGTTTCAGATGATTCTGGAGTCTATACAAAAACACTCACTGATGTAAACCAAGATACTAATATTCTCGTCGCCTCGGTACTGGATGGAAACAATACAGTCATCGGAACAACACAAGCAAAATTCAATGTTGCTAATAGTGGACCAAAAGTTATCAGTACAACGGTCAATCCAGGAAGTACCGATGCAAGTGGTCCAATCACGATCGCCACTGAAGCAGATCCTGGTCTCACTGATGTGAGTTTTACTTTGGATGGTACACTTATCAAAGCAACGGAACAATCACCTGGAAAATACAGCGCAAGTACCGTGGCACCAGCAAAAGCTGGAAGCTATCCGATAAGCGTTTCAGCAAAAGATTCACTCGGGAAAATCACCAACCAAGATAAGGCAACGACTTTGACCGTTGTTGAACAAGCAGCTGCACCAGATGCTGCATTCCAAAATGTAAAAGTTACTACTGACGGAACGAAAGTACTTTTTGCTTTTTCAGTAACCAATCCACCAACTGAACTTTCAAAATTTAAGATCGCATATGGTGACTCTCCTGATAGCCTCACCTCAGAAGCGATGACCTATGAAACTGGTAAAATACAAGGAACGGGCGGTGTCTATAACTGGTATATAGATAAGCTTCCAGCAAAAAACTATACCTTTAAAATATTCGGAGTAAAAGCAGATGGAAGTCTCATCGACGGACTCACATCAGAAGCACTGAGTGCTACTGTCGGAACTCCAGGATGTAGTATCGGAAATGTCGGAAAAATAAGCGTTCTCACTAGTAAAGATACGAGTACACTTTCATGGGGATCAGTCACTGGTGCTCTCTCATATAACCTCTATAAAGTCACTCCTGCTGGAGACTATGAACTCGTACAGAATATAAAAGATACAAAATACACCCTCTTCCTCTCGTCAGGTTCGGTCGCTTACGATAACTTTGCACTGAAGGCTCTCTGTGATGATAAAACAGAATCCGCAGATCCAGCACTTGCATCGAAAGTACAAACTGGTCCTGGAGCGCTCGCAGTACTTGTGATTCTCTCTGCACTCTGATCCCTCTTCTTCTTCCGTAGAAAGTTTATATAAACTTTTGACAATAGAAGTCGTTTCTATATAATCCCGAAGCTTTTAAGAGGATATATTCCCTCTGGATGATCATTTCATTTATTCAATCTGTCTCACTATGCTCGCAAAACTCAAAAAAAGAAAACGTCTCCGTACTCACGGATTCCTCGCTCGTAAGTCTACTGTGGACGGACAAAAGGTTCTCAAGGCTCGTCGCCGAAAGGGTCGTCATGTCCTCGCTGTGAGCTATCCTGCACGATTTAAGGATATTCGTGGAAAGAGTAA
>CANBWW010000029.1 GCA_947373235.1 Candidatus Altimarinota bacterium
CCAACTTCTTACATTTTATAAATTCGTCGATATTCCAGAAATAGAACTCGATAAAGTTGCTCAGGAACATCTTGACTTCACTCGAGATATCGGACTCAAGGGTCGTGTCTATATTGGTACCGAAGGAATCAGCTCAACTGTGACTTGAAATATCGGGCAATGTTGGTCATACCGCGAATTTTTGCAAAAATCAAAATACTTCCAAGATATCACAGACATAGATACGAAAGCAACGGCTGTCGTAGATCATGAATTTCCTCGTATGAGTGTGAAAATCAGAAACGAGATCGTCACATTTGGAATGAAGGTTACCGCTGATGAAGTAAAAAAACATAAAAAAGAAATGACGCCTGAAGAATTCAAAACGATTCTGGAATCTGAAAAACAGGATGATTATATCATCCTCGATATGAGAAATGATTATGAATATCGTCTTGGGCACTTTAAAAATGCAATTCCTGCATGAACCGTCAACTTTCGTGAGGTTCCAAAACTTTTGGAAAAATATGGAAAAGCAGCGGAAGGAAAAAAAATCATCTGGTATTGTACGGGATGAATTCGTTGTGAAAAGGCAGCAGTTCTCGGAAATCAGCTGGGGGAAGCTGAGTTTTACTCGATCCAGTGATGAGTCGTAAAATACGTCAATCAATACAATGATGGAAACTGGCTCGGTAATCTGTATACTTTTGATGGTCGAGTTTCCACACAAGTTGGTGATGAACAAACTCATACGACGATCGGTCAATGTCTCTATACAGGTGAATATACGGATAATTGTGAAAATTGTCGCTATTCTTCTTGCAATGCACGTCTGATATGTACAGAAAAAGCATACAAAAATCATATGGGATTTTGCTCTCGCGAATGTTATCAAAATGCTCGTGAAGATGGACTCATAAAGGTCGTTCCATGGGATAAGCTCAATTATCTCGAACTTGGAAGAACCTGGCGAGCTGATTCATCGAAGCAATCAGGAATATTTTCACTCATCCAAAAACACTTGGATTCAAAACTGGAAAAGATCGAATGGAGGTATCTCACTTCTCAGAAAGAAGATGTGATCATGGAATGCTAAAAAATAAATCCTCACCGATTGGTGAGGATTTATTTATCTTTTTATTCTTATGATGATGTTAAGTCATTTTGTATTATGCTTTTCGAGTGTAAGAGTACCTCTATGGAGTCTCGCAATACGCTCGATTATGGAGAGTCCGATTCCCATACTTCCGTAACGATCTCCAGTTCGAGCTTTATTTACTTTATAGAATTTTTCTTTTACATATGCTATTTCTTTATCTGGAATTCCGATTCCATTATCCGAAAATATCAGGATAAATTCTTTCTTAGTTTTATTTATGGAGATCTGCAGTGTCGTCTTTTCTCATGCATATTTGAGGAAATTCGAAAAGATATTATGGAGTATTTGGATATACATATTTTTATCCATATTGATCTTTTCTTCTGGTAAAAAGTCGACAAGAATTGATTGTTTTGATTTTTCTAGTTGAGGACGATAGCTTTCTATTATTGGTTGAGTCGTTTCAAAAAGAAAAAATGTTTCTACTTTTATGTCTTCAAAAATATCACTCGTCAGTCGTTCATAATTCATGATCCCACTCGTAATATCAGTCAGTCTTTTGAGTTCAGCTTGGAGCATCGGGAGGGTCGTCTCATCTAGTTGCATCATCCCGTCTTCGATCGCTTCGAGATAACACTGAACTGCGGTTATCGGTGTACGTATCTCATGTGAAATATCCGAAAGAAAATCAGAACGGATTTTTTCTTGAATAGAAAGAGTTTTTTGGAGATTATTGATGGTCGATATTAGTGGAGAGAATTCATTTTTTCCAGGATAGCGGATCGTTGCGTATTTTTTACGGTCGATGATATTTTTGATATTTTCTGTAACGATCTGGATGGGTCGAAAAATGGATCGAATCCATGCAAAATATACACACAAAATAAGGAGAATCCAGACTATATTTACTCATATAAGTCACTTAAACGTATTCGTTACAAATCTTCATTCTGCCGTATCTTTTCAGAATTCACGAATATTCAAAAGCGGAAAAAGCGACTGATTTACCTTGGTAGCTGTAGGCAGTAAAATCTGTCACTCACTTCATGAACCACTTGGTCCAGTTCACATATAGAGCTCTGGATTTTTGGATATATTTTCTATAGCGTTCGAGAGATTCGAAAGCTCCGCGATCGTCGATAGATATTCATCACGTGTTTTTGTATCGAGACTTCCGAGTTTCAGAAATGCCTGCAATTTTTCAGGATCTGGACTATTGACTGACAGGGGAATCTCTGTGACATAAACTTCAAAAGCTTGTTCTGAAAAAATCTGAAAACTCACGACATTGACGATAGCCGTGAAAAAAAGTATAACCGCAGTGATGAGTGGAATTGAGTATACGAGTTTCAGATCTATTTTTTTCAGAATATATTTGTATAAAAAGTATAGGGATTTTTTCAAAAATAGGAAGCTTTTTATTCATCTTACTTTTGGCTCTTTCGTTTGCTTTTTTGGTCATTTTTTATATATTCGATATATAAAAAATATCTACTTCACTTGTAAAAAAATATGACTGTTCGTACCCGTCTCGCACCTTCACCTACTGGACTTTTACATATCGGATCACTCAGAACCGCTCTTTTTTCATATCTCTGGGCAAAGAAAAATCATGGACAATACATTGTTCGTATAGAAGATACGGATCGAACACGACTTGTAGAAGGTTCTGTAGAGGGGATTATCAAGATGCATAGAGAACTTGGAATTCTTCCTGATGAATGACCACACCACGATGGTGGATATGGACCATATACCCAGAGTGAAAGACTTTCGGAATATGCACCGAGACTTCGTCAGATGTGTGAAGAGGGGACTGGGTATTATTGTTTTTGTACTTCTGAGCGTCTCGAAGCACTGAAAATGGAACAGGAAGAACTCAAACTTCCTCCAAGATATGATGGTCACTGTCGACATATTCCTCTCGAAGAAGCAAAAGAACGAGTGGGGACTGGAGAAAAATATACGATCCGACTCAAAGTACCAAAAGGAGAAACCATTGTTTTCAATGATATCATCCGTGGACGGATTGAATTCAAAACTTCAGAAGTAGATGATCAGGTTCTCCTGAAATCAGACGGTGAATTTCCAACCTATCATGGAGCGATCGTGATCGATGATTACCTTATGAAAATAACTCATGTTCTTAGATGAGAAGAGTGGATTAGTTCAATCCCAAAGCAGGTGCTGACGGCTCGTGCCCTCGGAATTACCCTTCCAGAATATGGCCACCTTCCGAATGTGCTTGGGGCTGATGGAAAAAAACTCTCAAAAAGAACGGGCGATGTTTCTGTGGTGGAGTATATAAAAAAATGATACCTTCCCGAAGCACTTCTAAACTTTCTCGCGCTGCTCGGATGGAATCCAAAAACTGATCAAGAAATCATGACGATGGAGGAGATGATAGAGAAATTTGAACTCACGGATATCCATAAGTCTGGAGCCGTTCTTGATCCAATCAAGCTCGACTGGATGAATGGTGAATATATCAAAAAACTTCCACACGAAGAACTTCATACTCGGCTTTCTGCTTATCTCAAAGAATACGAGTCAGATTTCTACGAAAATACTTTTTCGAAAGCTGATTTTACTTTGAATTCGAAGATTATTACCGAGCTTTCTCTTCGTATGAAAAGATTTGAAGAGTATAAAGATCTTTCAAAAATTTTCTATGCTTTAGAAGCAACTATAAGACGTGATCTTCTCGTGAATCCAAAGATGAAAATCGAGTCTGAAAATGATGCAATCGATTCACTGAGACTTGCCTATACCATACTTTCAGAAGCAAGTTTTCATACGATCGATGCTATAAAAACTCCACTTATCGATGCTATATCTGAATCTGGGAAGAAAAATGGACAAGTACTCTGGCCACTTCGTGTTGCACTTTCAGGAGAAGAGTTTTCTCCTGGTGCCTTCGAGATGGCCTATATACTCGGAAAAGATCAGTCCCTCTCACGTATCAAAAAATACCTCTAAAATATAAAATAATTTTCTATGATCTATATACTTATAAAAAACATCATCGAAACAACGATCCAAAACTATCGCTGCGAACTCTGTACAAGTACTCTGAATGAAGTTTCTATCAGTCTCCAGAAACTTTCTGATACATCCATCGATCTCGAGTGTACGTGTCCGAGTTGCAAAACTATTTCTCATGTTCATATACAAGTAGCTGATATGAAACAGGCGATGATGAATGCAAATACAAAAATTATAAATAAAAACGCCATCAAAAGTGAAGATATTTTGAAGATTTCAGAAGATATTGCTCATGCTCATACGATAGAAGATCTTTTACGCTAATCTATGTTTGCTAAACTTTTCGCATTTCTGATTTTACTCGCGGTAAGCTATACGGGAGGAGTTTTTTTCTTTCCAGAAATCGCGAATCAATACGGAAATAAAGACATCAACGCAAATATTCTTTTACTCAAGGCAAAGCTGGATGATTTCGCTTCGAAAGATGCTACGACTTCCTCGCTGATTGATTCTGCAAAATCAGTTGCTTGACCATATGTCGATCAGGCAAAAAATGTACTGGGTCAAACTCAAGATACCGTCAAACAGTTGAATCAGACGATAGAAGAAAAATCAAAGCAAGTCCAAGAAGCGAAAGATTCGATACAAAATACTTATAAAGCTCTCGATAATACGAAACAAAGCCTCGAAAAATTATCATCTTTTTCTTCATCTGGCTCTCTCAGCGCTACGAGTAGTACTCACTAATTTTTTATATGAACCAATTTCGATCCAGAAATCTCAGGAATAGTCAAAAACCATCAAAAATTCCACTTTTTTTGCTCGTATTCTCACTTTTTTGTCTGTATCTTTTTTTTACAGTACGAAATATAGGAAATATAGAAATCCCCGAAGGGAAATATTCAGTAGAAAAATGAACCGTTTTGAGCGATATTCCAAAAGTCGTTCACCTGGATGTCACTTCTTGGAAATATAAGATCTGGTCTCGATATTTTCTCGGGCAAATTCCTTCGATAAAAGCTGGTACATATACCGTCGAACACACGACGACGCTCGAGGATTTTATACAAAAATCTCTGAAAGCTCCGACATATTCCGATCTCACGATCACGATCCTTCCAGGATGGAATATCTATGATATCGACTCTTCACTTTCATGAAAAGGGATTATCAAAACTGGAGAACTGCTTTTGGCAGCTCGAGATAATTTTGCTGAGTTTCAGACGAAATATCCATTTCTCAAAGATGCTCCTTCTCTCGAAGGATTTCTCTATCCTGATACGTATCGTATCGATCAAAATGCTGATGCAAAAATGATTCTCGATAGGTTATTAACCGAGTTTCAAACAAAAATAGGAGATGCGTATAAAAATCTCTGATCGAGTGCGTATAAAGATCTGATCCTTGCTTCTGTTGTGGAAAGAGAGGAAAAAGATCCAATCCAAAAACCGATCGTTGCAGGGATACTCGCAAAAAGAGTCACTGAGCATATACCTATGGGTGCAGATGCGACCGTCTGTTACGGATATGCAAAAACACAGAAACAGTGTACTCCCGATTTTATTGGATCGATTATTTATGAAAAATCTCCATATAATACTCGCTCTCAGCAGTGATATCCTCCAACTCCGATTGCGAGCATTTCCCTTGATACATGGAATGCAGTCCTCCATAAACAAGATTCTCCTTATTATTACTATTTGCATGATTCTCATTGACAGATTCATTTTGCAAAAACACTGGAAGAACACAATCTCAATAAATCGAAATATCTCTAGAATATAATTTATTTTGAATCAATTTAATTTCTCATAAAGTTATTCCATAACATAGCCTTTTCATCCTTTCTCTTTTAGAACATATGTTTTCCATCTTGCAAAAATGAATGATGAAACTGAATGTATTACTCACGCCATTGGTGAAGTTTATAGAAAAACATAAGAAATACTTGAGCTATAGCTTGATATTCCTTGCTTTTTTATCTCTGGGATTTCTTTTTTTCCCAGATTCCACTGGAGATAGTGGTCAACTCGCATTTTGACTTCTCTGGGTTATCCTCTGGATTCCTATATTTGCACGAGTTTTTTGACTCAAACTTGCGCAAGTAGTGATGTGATTTCGAAAAGAGTTATGAATACTTATGTGAATCCTTGCATTTGTTCATGGTGGTGGATATCTGCTTCATTATCCGACAGATATTTGGAGTATGGCATTTTGGATTCAGGATGGTTTTTTGAGTTATTTTGCTTTTGGTTTTTTCTCATTAGCTCTTACTCTTCCACTTCTTTTTACATCGAGTTTTTGGGCGATGAGAAAAATGTGAAAATACTGGAAATGGCTTCATAGAAGTGTCTACTTTATACTTATTTTTACAGTTGCACACGTAGTTATTTTGACTTCTTTTCTTCATTTTAACTTTCTTCCACTCTTTTTCCTGATTCTCTATTTTTACTTCAAAACTCTTGAATGGAGAGGCGTAAAGCTCTTAAAAACCAATGGTATTATCTATCCAAAATGACAAAAATGGATCTGTCTTCCATGTTGATATATCTATGACCCAATTATCGGTGATGCGGATAGCGGAATTCTTCCTGGAACAGAGTTTTCTGATATTCCTGATAATTGGAGATGTCCTGAATGTGGAGTTTCGAAGTGAGATTTTGCACCTTTTGATGAAAGTGTTCCGCTCGTTTCCTATGAGGCAAAAATCATTCAAAAAAAGTTTTTAAATCCTACTACGATCGAGTTCATGATCGAGACAGTTGAAGATCTCATAAGTAAACCAGGACAGTATGTAATTTTTCTATGGAAGGACGCGGAAGGCGAATTTCGTCGTTCATACTCGATTGCTAAAAAATCTGGGAAAACTTTTACATTTCTTATTAAACTCACAGAAATGGGTCGTGGAGCAAAAGTTTTAGTAAGTCTTTCTGAGTGAGAAAAGATAAAAATTGCATGAGTTTTCTGAAGCTTCCATTTACAAAATACCAAAAATCCAAAAATATTTATCGCGAGTGGAACAGGTCTTGCTCCGATTTATGCTATGATCAATTCTCTGGAGAATTCTGTAGATAAAAAACTCTATTTTACTGTCGGAAGAAAAGATGAGTTATTCTACGTTAAGGAGATAGAGTCTCTTCTAAATCTTCCTGCCTCTATACATACGACGAAAGAAGAAGTAGAAAATTGTATAAATTGTCGTGTCGATGTAGATAACATAGAAGCTACTTTCGATACCGAGTTCTATATTTGTGGGAATCCAAATATGATCCAAGAAGCAAAAGAAAAACTCGAAAAAAAAGGATTTCAGAAGATATATTTTGAAGAGTTTTAGAAATTTTCACTTTTTCTATATCTTTGAAGTTATATCTTTTCCTGCCACATATCCGCTCGACCAACATATTTGGAGTGAGAATCCACCAGTAACTCCATCCACATCGAGAATCTCTCCTGCAAAATAGAGATTCTTTTTGATTTTTGATTCCATACTTTCATCATTAATTTCTTTTGTAGAGATTCATCCTGCCGTGACGAACTCATCTCCAGGACGTCTTTCTTTGAGAGTAATGGAGAATCCATCTCCGAGAAGATGAGAAAGTTTTTCTCTTTCGTTTCGTCCGATCGATCATACAAAAATTCCTTCCAGATTTTGTAAGTATTCACTGAGGATATTTTCTGCAAATCTTCGCGATAGTAAAGAAGTCAAGATATTGATGATAGTTTTTTTCGGATGGGAAGCGAACTCATTTTTGAGAAATTTCTCCCAATCTTCAAATCACATTTCGGCAATTGGAGCTATCTTGATCATTTTAGTATATTCTCATGTGATCGTTTCAAATGCCAGATGAGAAGAAACTCGAAATGTCAGTGGTCCAGAGATACCAAAATGTGTAAATAAAAGTGGCCCACTAAGTGATATCTTCTCTCCATTGACGTCAAAAACAATTTTTGCTTTTGCGAGAGCAATTCCACTACAGGCCTTGATTCACTCTTCTTCAGTGAGAAAACTCGAAAGGGAAGGGCCCAGTGGCGTGACGATGTGCCCGAGAGACCGTGCAAATGCGTATCCATCACCTGTTGAACCAGTATGACTATAGGCATTTCCTCCAGTGGTTATAGCGATCACATCACTTTCGAGTACTCCATTTTTCGTGTGGACTTGGTATCATTTTTCATTGGATTTTATATTCTCTACTCATTCAGAAAAATGAAGGGTGATATGATCGGGGTATTTTTCAAAAATCTTTTCGAACACTCACACTACATCTTTTCCGTTATCTGAGACTGGGAAAACTCGATTATCCACCTCGCATTTCAGCCGAACTCAGTGCGCCTCGAACCATTCACGACATTTTTTCGGGGAAAATTTCCCCAGTGCTGTTTTTATGAATTCACTTCCGCGGGTATATCTCGAGAGAAGTTCTTTTTTATCAGTAATTCCTGTCGTTAGATTACACCTTCATCCACCAGAGATAATTACTTTTTTTCCAGGATTTGGATTTTTCTCGAATATATGGATATGGAAGTCTGTGTTTTGGCTATTTTCCAGGATCGTAGCTGCTGTCATGAGTCCAGCGGCTCATGCACCGATGATAGAGATGATTTTCATAAAGAAAGTATATGGAATTTTCCTAGAAAGAAATGATTTTTTCTTTTTTTGTCACCTTTTTTCTATATACTCGTCTTATATTTGTATATATTTATGTCTGAATCCTCTATACAAAAAGCAAAATCCTGAGATATCATCGCTTTCGGTGAACTCTATGATACGTCGTATGACCGTGTCTATCGATTTCTTTTTCATCGAACTCTGGATACGACTTTTACAGAAGATATCATTTCTGATGTCTATGCAAAGGCTCTCAAAAATATATCGAAGTTTCGTGGTGATTCTCTGTGAGAATTTTTCTCTTGGATTCTCCATATTGCTTATACGACCATGATCGATCACTTGCGATATCAAGCACCGATAGAGCGTTTTGATAATATGACATGGGAGCTAGCATATACCGAAGAAAATGGAAATGCCATTGATACTAAAGATATTCTTGAATGAGTCCTAAGCTATATGAGTACATTCAAAGAACGTGATCGAATCATACTCACGATGCGTATATGGGATGAGATGAGTTACGAAGAAATATCTAAAATAACAGGAGAATCTTCATCAAATGTAAAAAAAATCGTCTCTCGTTCCTTGCAAAAAATCTCGGCAAACGTTTCTCAGTTCTCGATTTCCGCATTTCTCATTTCATATGTCTTCTTTCGATAATCACATCCATGAAGAACTTAAAAACCTTCTTTCGAAGGATCTTTCTGGTGAAAAAATAGAAACTCTCATACAGGTTCTCAGCTCTAGAAAACCAAAAATAATGATCGATCGATCATTTCAAAAGCAACTGAAAGAAACCATTTTGAAACAAAAAAACATAAAAAAACATGTTTTTATATCATCATTTTTCACTTTTCAGAATTTCTCATTAGTTTCTGCCGTGTGTGCTTCCTTCCTTATGATTATTACCTTTTGGAATCTTTTTTTTCCAAGATCAAACGATGTCCTTACAAAAGTTATTCCTGCTTCATTAGCCTCTATTTCTTGATCAAGTTACTCTGGAAGATCACCCATTCCCTCTAATAATCCTCTTATAATTTCAGGATGATCTGAAAGTACAGCTTCTGATGAAAATATACTGAAAAAAGACCCAGCAGATATTGAAATAGAAGGAATACTCTCCGATCTATCCGATATGAGTATGCTTCAAAATACTGATAATGTTCCTAGAGATTCAGGAATAATAACGCCATCAGCAGTTAATTCTCCATTTCCAAAAAGCTCAGCAAAAATGGATATGTGAACATTGGCAACTCAGTCTATGAATGCCAATATTCAGAACTCAGATACGAATATAGACGATTATGTCTCCTCGATAGTAGATGATTTTGATGCGATCCTTGCCGACTATTCAAAAACTAAGAATACTGCCTCTGGATTTGTACTTCCAAATTACCCAGAACAAATTCCAGTTTATCAGAAATCATGAGTTTTCACGGCTGATGAGATAGTTACTCATCGTGGACAAAATATAATGACCGTGATGATGCATACAGAAAAAGATACTGGTATGCTCCGAGATGCGCTCATCAAAAAAGCTGGCTGAAAAAAGATCAAAAAAGATGGAAAATTGATCTATGAAGTACAAGTAAAAGATGAGGCAACATCATTTCTCGTGCCGAAGATACAGTTCTCACTCGTTGCTGGAAAACCGATATCGGTTTCTGTGGTAAGTGGTATGGAGTAGAGATTATATATTGACTTCTAATTCTCTTGAATCGAAAGGAGAATAGAAAATGGTCTATGAAACTAACTTTTTTTCTTTTGAAACAATAGTTTTACCCTTGCTTCCCATTTTTATTTTCGAGAAGTCGTATAATCTTATCTAATTTTTCTATTTCAATACTATTGAGCTGTTTCTGAAGTGCTTCTATCTCTTTTTTTGCTTCGAGATTCGTATTATAATCTGCTTCCGCATGAGTACGATCACGATCACTTTGACGATTTTGTGCCATCATGATGATCGGTGCAGCATATGCCGCTTGGGTAGAAAATAGTAAATTCAAAAGAATAAATGGATACACATCCCAATGATATGACCAGCCAATAATATTCAAAGACATCCACATAAGAACAATAATAGTCTGGATAATAATAAATTTCCATGAACCCATACTATTTGCTACACCATCAGAAAGTCTTTGTCAAAAATCGAGCTTATCTGTATGATTTTGGTGCCAAGTCTTCATTAAGTTCATATTGATATGAAAATTAAATATCTAATTGAGTTCTATAAGGTATAGTTTATGATTAATTCTTAACTTTTCAAGTTATCATTTTTTAAAAAAGATTAATATGGTCGAACTCCGAGTAGGAGAAGACAAATCGCTTACAGTTCACGAAAAAGAGCCATTTTATTGGCTCTCAATCTTACAAAATCTTTATGGCAGCCCCACTAGGCAGTCAGTCGAACTCGATTATTCACCACTTATGAGACTATGTATGTTTCTTTCAGTATCTGATCTCAACAAAACTTTTAATCCTCTCAATACTCCAACTCATCGGAAGTAAGAACCACCCTTCACGTCTTGCACGTTCGAGAGGTGGTTTTTCTGTACTTATGAGAGTACGATTTATAGGGTTGTAGAATCTCATTATTTCGAGAGTCAAAACCCACTATACATAAACACGCCCTTATTGAAGAGTTCGCCAAAGTTCGCCTGGATCACGTTGAAGGTCTTTGACTTTGTGTAATTCTCCATGTACTTGGTGTCTATGAGGTTCGGATTGGTAGTATTCACTTTGATAAAGCAAACCGCATGGCCAATATTCCCACCTCGTTCTATCTTGTCTATTTTTCCATTATCTTGCTCATCTTGAAAGTAGCTGACAGAACCATTGAGACCAAAGACGATCGGTCATTTCTGTATG
>CANBWW010000030.1 GCA_947373235.1 Candidatus Altimarinota bacterium
TAGATATCTCGAGAAAGTTTCCATATCTCGATTCTTGGGATATTCCAGGAGGGGTGAGTGATGATATCTACCATGAGTTCGCTCGCCTCCGTTTTGGTGGTGAGGGAGTGAAGATATTTGATGATATTCACGATCAGGATGATGATCTCACTTTCCCATATGGATTCTGTCCGACTCATACTGACGCTGATTCCTTTTTCGAGGAGTCATTTTCCGATAAGTTCGAGAGATTTATTTTTCTTCGTGATGATGGCTATTTCTTCCGGAGGGACACCATTTTTTATTTTTTCTATTATATCATCTACGATCCAGCTGATTTCTCAGAGCTCGTTTTCGAATATTTTTTTTGTTACGGCTCCTCCATCTCCACTTGCAGACTCAAATTCCTTTTTTACTCATGGAAAAATAAGTCATATATCGGACATTTCTAATTTTATAACTGAACGACTTAATGAGATAATCTCACTATGGGAACGGTAATTCGTATTCAGTATGATGAGTTTGGTATCTTCCCAGGCTTCATGAAAATCACGTATATTCTTGATATTTGCTCACTGGAACTTATAGATCGACTGATCATCGTCTCCGACGGCAAAGATATTTGGACTTTCGAGACTCACGGAAAGGATTGATTTTACCAGTCGCATCTGTGCTTCGTTGGTATCTTGGTATTCATCTATGAGTATAAACTGGTATTGTTCCGCGAGATTGGCTTGGATCGTTGGATCTCGTTCGACGAGTTCTATGGCACGGAGAATCATATCTGAAAAATCTATCAGCCCACGTTCCTCGAGGGTTTTTTGATACTGCTCATAGATATGTGCGAGAGAGATTTGCTTCTCGAGTTTGAGTGACTCTTTCCATATCCGTTCTCATTTATAGTTTTTCGTAGTCCAATTATCCTTCCATGCGGTTAAAAACTTTGTATTGGATCCATCAGATTGTTCCCATGTATCCGCAAGACTCAGTTGTATTGTTTTCAGGAGAGAGTCATATCATCCTGTCTGAATATCTCATATTTCGGACATTTGTGAAACTGTATTTGTAAATTCTTCAAAAAGAGCAATCTTTTTTTCTTTCTCCTCTTTTTTTTGTCAGAGGGTATTGATCTCTGTAAAATACCGATCTAAAATCGGTGTGAGGCTTTCCAGTTGACGTTTATTGAGTTCGAGAATAATTCTATAGAGAGCTGGCGTGATCCCTCATTTTTTTAGATTTCCTACAGAATTCAGAATATCGCGTATTGTTTCACTGGCGCGCATTCATGGTTTGTATGGATCGTTCCATGCTAGTGGAGTGAGGATATCTTCTAGTATCCGTGAAGCTATGATATCATCGATAGTATTTGCATCTTCATATTCTTTGAAGAGGTATTTATATCGATTCAGTATTTCATTTCCAAAACTATGAAAGGTGTGGATTGCTACACGATAAGCATCTGGACCGATCATACGAACCAGTCGATCCCGCATATTTTTTGCCGCATTTTCTGTAAAAGTAAGACAGAGGATATTCGATGGGAGGCTATCCGTTTCCGTGAGGATGTTGGCAATCCTGGCAGCAAGAAGTTGGGTTTTTCCGCTTCCAGGTCAGGCAATCACGAGGACTGGTCCGTAGATCGTATCTACTGCTTCTTTTTGTTTTGGATTTAGTTTTTTGTATGCCTCTTGGAAATGATTCATGGATTGAAATTATAACTTTACTTTGTAACTATGAATCTATCGGAAAATTGATTATACCAGTTTCAGTAATTCGTCTGTTTCATTTTGTGATTTTCTTTGTTCTTCGAGTTCTTTTGCTCGGACTTCTGCGGTTATCTGATCCGCATTTTTATAAGCTTCCGCCATTTTGCGGATCTGTGCTTTTGTAAGAGGTTTTTTCGGACGATATCATCCAGAAGGTAAAGTGTCTCAGATTCCCATATCTTTAAAATGATGAATTAAACATGTTCTATTTTTCATCAGAGTTTCGCGATTTTCCCGACGATATCTTCGTATCCACGTTCGATATATTCTACATTGGTGATGAGGGTATCACCACGTGCGACCATTCCCGCAAGGATCATCGTCACTCCAGCTCTCAGATCCCAACTCGATACCGTAGATCCCTTCAGATGTGTTTTTCAAAAGATCATGGCTTCATGTGGATTCATGATTGCGATATGCCCCTTCATCTTTTCAATTTCTACGAGCCAGTTGAGTCTTCATTCGAAGAGGACTTCATGGATACGAGATATTCATTCGGCTTGAGTTAGAAGGAGCGCAAAAGGCGATTGTAGGTCAGTTGGGAATCCTGGATATACGTTTGTTTGGATATGAGCAGATCTGAGGCTCGAACGAGAATTATAGACTGTGAGAGTATTTTCGTCAGATATGTCATAGCGAATGCCTGCTTCAGTGGATTTACTGAGAAATGCAGTGAGATCAGCTATACGTACTCACTCGATCTTGATTGAAGGATTAGCAGTGAGCGCTCAGAGTATGATAAATGTTCCAGCTTCTATATAGTCGCCGATGACGGTATATTCAGCTTCTTTTTGTACATTTATTGAACCATTTATAACCATTTTATGATCATAACCGACTTCTATCGAAGTTCCGATGCTTCTGAGAAACTCCACAAGATTCATCACATGTGGCTCTATGGCTGCGAGTTCGATTGTCGTTTTTCCTTTTCTGAAAGCCGCCATCATGAGTATATTTTCTGTCGCTGTCACAGCAAAACCAGCTCGGATAATCACATCTTTTCCATTATCTTCTCACTGGAAAGCTATATGCTCACCTTCACCCATATTTTCATAGCCAAATGCAGCAAAAGCACTCAGATGTTCATCGATCGGACGTTTTCCTATATTACATCCACCAGGATAGGGGATTTCGAGACTTCAGAGTCTTTTGAGAAGTGCTGGAAAAAGAAAAATTCCCACTCGGATTTTTTTTATTTTTTCGAGATCGAGCGTATGAATATTGATTTTCTTCATATTCATCTTGAGAGTATTTCCATTCGAAAAATCCACTTCGACACCGAGGGATTCGATGATCGAGAGAAAGGTTAGAACATCACCAATACGTGGAACATTATGAAGAGTAAATTTTTCGAAAAAAAGACCAGCAGCGATCAGCGGAAGTGCTGCATTTTTTGAGCCTGAGATTTTTACTTTTCCAGATAGGAGTTGAGGTCCTGAGATTTTGAGCATAAGTAAGCTGAGATTATAATCTGAGAGTTTTCCTATTTAAGTATTCCAATCCTTGAATAGAAAATCCTCGCCATTGTAGTGCGAGGAACATTTTTATCAAGTTTTCTTAGCCGATGCGATATCCGATTCCACGAATGGTTTCTATGCTCATAGCGTCTCCGAGTTTTTTTCTGAGGTTTTTTACGTGTGTATCGATCGTCCTATCATAGAGATATTGATCATATCCAATGATATCTTTCATCAGGTTTTCACGTTTGATGACATTTTTCGAGTTTTTGATGAAGTATTCCAGTATTCAAAATTCTGTTTTTGTGAGCTTTATCTCCTCTCATTTGAGAGTCACAAGAAAATTTTTATTATCGAGTTCGATATCACCAAAAATCAATGTTTTTGTAGAATTTTTCGCGATTACTTTTCCTTCTCATCTTTTAATGATTGTTTGTATGCGTGCGACGAGTTCTCGTGAAGAAAATGGCTTGGCAACATAGTCGTCAGCACCGAGTTCGAGAAGTGTAACTTTATCATCTTCACTTTCGCGTGCTGAGAGCATGATGATCGGTACTCATGAAAAAGTTCGGATTTTCCGACAGATTTCTACACCATTTTGATTGGGGAGATTTATATCCAGGATGACGAGTCCAGGTTTTACTTGATGAAATAGATCGATGGCGCCTCATCCATCCTTACACACAGTTAACTCAAATCATGATTGTGTGAGGTAGAGTGAAAGTGGAACGATAATCCCCTCATCATCTTCTACAAGAAGTATATGTACAGGAGTCATGAATGAAAAATAGAAATAATATATTCAGTATAGGTTCCTTATATCAAAAGTAAATATCATGAGGACGAAAGTAGAAGAAAGTGCAAGTCAGATTATTTTATTTTTCATGACAATTCTGTTATGATACAAGGAGAAAACAGTTTGGTTTTCCTTCTATTTTCCTTATACTCTTCACGTAAAATTTACGAATAGAATACTCTATAAACAGAAATAAGACTCTAACATAAAAAATATACCATGCTTAATCAATTCAATGAAGAATATAAAAATATCATGCTGGCTGCTGAGCTGCATGTAAAAAAACTTTGATATAAAGAAATATATCCAGAAGACGTACTGACGCAGATATCGGGAATCAAAACTGGAAACATGTTCGATCTTTTTTCGAGTTTTGGTCTCAATGATGTGATTTTGACGGATGTGCTTTCACGTCCACCTTTTTCTGAAATTCATACGCATAGAGATGGTTCATATATAGGTATTTCCCAGCGTGTAAAAGATCTTATCGTCATGAGTATGAAAGTCGCTTCGAGTTTCCAGAAATCCCAAGCAGGAGTGGAAGACTTTATTCTTGCCCTGTTTCGTATCCAGACTGAAAACTGGTTTTATCAGATGCTTGATTTTGTTGGAGTTTCACCAAAAGATTTCGAAACACAGATCATAGAAATAAATACCATGATTGCTGGTGGATCTATCGATCCAAATGGTGAAGCATGAGGTATTTTTGGTCCAGTGGATGAGATCGTCCATATGCTCGAAGAGAATTTCTGAATCGGTCCAACAGATAATGGAAAAGATCCAATGTGAGAAGTCCAAAATCCATTTCTACACAATAAAAAACCTGATAAAAAAGAGTCAAAAACTCCGGCACTTGATTTTTTTGGCCGTGACCTGACTCTGCGTGCGAGTGAAGGGAAGATCGATCCAGTCATCGGTCGTGCAACTGAGATCGATCGACTTATCTCCGTTCTGAATCGAAAAACCAAAAATAATCCTTGTTTAGTAGGAGATCCTGGAGTCGGAAAAACCGCTGTGGTAGAGTGACTCGCACTCAGAATTTCAGAATGAAGCGTTCCATTTCCTATGAGATCAAAGCGGATCATCTCTGTGGATATGTCGACGATGGTAGCTGGAACCAAGTATCGTGGTGAATTCGAAGGTCGTCTCAAACAAGTGATCGATGAGGCATCAAAACTCGAAAATGAGATCATCCTTTTTATAGATGAGATCCATACAATTATCGGAGCTGGAAGTGCTGAGTGATCCCTCGATGCTGCGAATATATTGAAGCCAGCGATGGCTCGTGGACAGATCTGTCTCATTGGTGCAACGACACTCACAGAATATCAAAAATATATTGAAAAAGATAGTGCCCTCGAACGTCGTTTTCAAAAAATCGATGTGGCCGAACCGAATTATGAAACTTCTATTGAGATTATTGGCGGGCTGCGCTCGAGCTTCGAAGAATTTCATAACCTTATTATAGATGATGACGCGATCGAAGATGCAGTAGGACTTTCGAGCCGCTATGTGACGGACCGTTTTCTTCCTGATAAAGCGATTGATCTAATTGATGAAGCCTGTAGCGCAAAAAGCATGACCTACAGTGTTGATACGACTGAAGTAGAGGCTATCCGTGAAGATATGCAGAAAATACAGAAAGAGATTGAGTCGATGCTGATATCTCAGCAATATCAAAAAGCACTTGTGAAGCGTCGTGAACTGGACAGGCTTTCGAATGAGGCAGATGAAAAAAAGAAAAAACGAGTCATTCCACGAAAAAATCGTCTTCATATTACCTCACGTGATGTACAAAGAGTGATCAGTCAAATGACGGGTGTTCCACTCAAAAATCTCGAAAAAGAAGATCTTTCCCGTTTACGAGGTCTTTCAGCAGTTTTAAAAAAACGCATTATTGGACAGAATGATGCGATCGATGCAATTACAAGTTCATTGAAACGTTCTCGTACGGGGATTTCCAGTCTCGAGCGTCCGATTGGTTCATTTCTTTTTCTGGGTCCGACTGGAGTCGGAAAAACAGAACTCGTAAAAGTACTGGCAGAAGAATTTTTTTCTGATCCAAAAGCGCTTATAAAGATCGATATGAGTGAATATCAAGATAAATCATCTGCCTCCAAACTGATCGGTACAACTGCTGGATATGTGGGATATGAAGAGTGAGGATTGCTCACTGAAAAAGTTCGCCGAAAGCCATATTCTATCATCCTCTTGGATGAGATCGAAAAATGAAATTTTGATGTCTATAATCTGCTTCTTCAGATTCTTGAAGATGGATCTCTAACGGATGGAAAGGGAAGAGTCGTGAATTTCAAAAATACGATCATCATAATGACTTCGAATATCGGATCAGAGGAATTTAATACAGAAGCCCAAAAAATAGGTTTCAACGTTTCCGAGGCAGAAGAGGAAAAAATACTTTCTGATTATACAGCCTCAAAAGAAAAAGTATTAAAACAACTTCCTGACTTCTTTGCTCCAGAGTTCTTGAATCGTATTGATAAGACGATCGTTTTTAATCCTCTCGATAAAAAAGTATTAAAATCAATTGTGGTTCTACAAATGAATGAATTAGTGGAACGCATGGAAGAAATAAATATAGATTTTTCTTATGATCCTAAGATGGTTGCACATATTGTCTGAGAAACATATAATCCTGAGTATGGAGCTCGTCCAGTTCGTCGCTATATACAAGATCGGATCGAAGACCTGATCGCAGATGCAATCGTCGATAAAAAATCTAAAAAATCCCTTTTCCTTACTCTTGATAAAAAGGAGATAAAGCTTCAGTGGACTAACTAGAATGAAAACCTGTAGAAAAAATTTCTACAGGTTTTTTTATATCCAGACTCTAGAATTATAAATTATAAATTAAATTTGACAAAATAACAAAAATAGTATCATGAATATGTTTTCTTACTAATATTCACGATTTATGATAAAAAATATTTTTATCGGTTTACTCTTTGTCTCAGGATTCTTTTTTCTCTACGATATCGGAAATACTGATATCATCGATATGAATGCTATTACCAATTGTAGTGGTACGCAAGTCGTACGTACTGGAGTGGGAAAGTTCGAAGTTCGACATGTAGAACAAAATCTTCCGGGTTGTATTAGTACAAGCAATACAATTATAAATTCTACAACTCCGTCGACTCCTGTTGCTCTCACTTCCACTTCAAGCCTTTCTTCTCAAGAGAATATTGCTTCTGGATCAGTACTCAATTGTAATGGGAATCTCATAACTCCCAAGGGAAATGGAGAATACATACTGATTCGTACCGGAACGAATCTTCCAGGATGTATAGACACTTCGTTTGATTCAGGAAGTTGAACAATATCAATTCATACGATCGATCTTTCGAATGGTCCACTTTTTGATATAAAATCAACACAAATAGCTGATTATAGAAAAAAACTTCTTCTTGATCAGGGGATTAAATTTGCCAATCCAGCGCGAAGCGTACGTATTCGAAGAAATCCAAATATGAAATCCACTACGGAAGCATACTTGATGAAAAATGATGCTGTTGTGGATAGTGGTGATGGAATCGGTTGGGATAATGTCCAATGAGCAAATATCGTGGTGACTAATGAACAAGAGAATATAGTTACTGCTGACACTACTGGAAAACCTGATGGATACACCGCTACAAAATATCTTCGTGATCCTTCTAAGAGTGATCTCGTTCGTATCGGTCAAGCTGATCCAGCTTATTGGTCTGATATCGCACATGTAAATGTATCATATCTTGTCAATGTTCGTTCCCATCCTTGGTATACATCATCGATTGTTACGACTCTCGGAAATCTAACACCACTTTATGTTATTTCAACAGTAGATAACTGGTCTGAAGTACGAAATGAGTCTGGAAGTATTCGTGGATATATCCGTTCCGATTTCTTGGTGATTGATAAAGCTCAACGTGAGGATGATTGGCTTGGAGTTATGTAAAAGTTATATAGACAAAAATCCATTCAGAAATGAGTGGATTTTTTGCAATTTTCAAATTCATCTGATATCATAATGGTATATTAACTTTCTTTTTATGTCACAAGTCGATGAACTCTACATTTTTGATGGTTTTTCAAAAGATGAAATATCTTTCTTTCTCCTTATGAGCCAGACTCAATATGTAAAATCTGGTGACCGTATTATCACCGTCGGTGATATGTCGAACGGACATGCTTACTATATAAATCGAGGTTCTGTTCGTGTGATCCAGTGAGGTGAGATTGTTGCAACACTCTGAGTTGGTTCATTTTTTGGAGAAATCGCGCTTATAACTGATGAGCCTCGTACTGCTACGGTCGAAGCACTCGAAGACTCAGAACTGCAAGTATTTCTCAAAGATGATTTTCTCACACTTTTCAAACATGGAAAGCACAGTGACGAGATGAAGACAGAAGTCATGCGTCGTATACAAACTCGTGTGAACCATGAAGATAAGAAACCTCAAGAATAAATAAAAAATCTCACCGATTGGTGAGATTTTTTATTAGTACATCCCCATTCATCCCATATTTACACCCTGAGGCATCGCGGGTTCCTCCTTTTTTGAATTTTCCACTATGAGGGCTTCCGTTGTGAGAAACATACCAGCGATCGATATCGCATTTTCGAGGGCGCATCTTTCCACTTTCGTTGGATCGATTATCCCCGCCTTTACGAGGTCTTTGTACTCATCTGCTTTTGCATCATATCCGTAGTTTGTATCCGTATGAGCTCGCACTTCATTGACGATGACGGATCCTTCTTTTCCAGCATTTTCTGCTATTTGAAATACTGGATAAGAAAGGGCCCGAGCCACGATATCAACTCCTACTTTTTCTTCTTTTGAAAAATCAGTACCCAGAAGGACTTTCGAAGCTTTTAAGAGGGCCACTCAACCACCAGCTACGATTCCTTCATCGACTGCAGCTTTCGTAGCGTTCAGTGCATCTTCGATACGGAGTTTCTTTTCTTTCATTTCGACTTCACTGGCAGCCCCTACCTTTATCACGGCGATTCCACCTGCGAGTTTTGCAACGCGTTCAGCGAGTTTTTCTTTATCATAATTTGACTTGGTTGCATGGATCTGTGCATAGAGTTCCTGAACCCGACCATTGATCAGATATTTTTCTCATGCACCACCGATGATCGTCGTGGTTTCTTTCGAGGCAATAACTGCGTTTGCTTTTCCGAGGTGTTCGATCGTCGCATTTTCCAGCTTATACCCTATCTCATCACTGATGACGGTAGCACCTGTCAAGATAGCTATGTCTTTGAGGATTTCTTTTTTGCGATCTCCAAAACCAGGCGCCTTGATACCAAGAATCGTGAGTGCTCCTTTGAGTTTATTGAGAATAATACCAGTAAGTGCTTCACCGTCTATGTCTTCAGCGATTATAACGAGCTCTCTTTTTCCTGATCCTGCCAGAGATTCGAGAACATTGATAATGTCTTTGAGAGTTGAGATTTTTTTATCAGTGATCAAGATATATGCATCATCGATACGACTGAGCATTTTTTCTCCATCCGTGATCATGTATGGTGATATATATCCGTTTTCGAACTTCATACCTTCAGTGACTTCTACTTCGAGTCCGAAAGTCCGACCTTCTTCTACGCTTATCACACCATCTTTTCCGACTTCTTGCATGGCTTTTGCGATGATCTGTCCAACTTCTGAGTCTTGAGCTGATATGGTCGCGATCTGTTCGATTTCTTCCTGGGTATTGAGAGGTTTACTCATGTTTGCAAGTTCTTTGATCACGAGGGCTCCAGCTTTTTTCATTCCATTTTTGAGCTCGATCGCGTTTATTCCTGAGCGGATCTCACGAAGACCTTCTTTTACCATCGCATAAGTAAGGATCGTGGCAGTCGAAGTTCCATCACCAGCCGCGTCGTTCGTTCTGCTCGCCGCTTCTTTGATTAGATCGGCACCCATATTTTCTATAGGATCTTCGAGTTCGATCTCTTTTGCGATCGTGACACCATCATTGGTGACTTGAGGTCCACCGTAAGATTTACTAAAAATCACATTTCGTCCTTTTGGTCCGATCGTCGAACCGACGACTTTTGCCACTTTTTCCATACCTGAAAACATTTTGAGACGGGCCTCGTCTCCGAAGTGGATAGTTTTTGACATAGTTTTTTAGATTAGAAATTATTTAGCTTATTTTTGCAAGTATATACTCAAATGCAACGATCTTATACGTGATATCCCCGATTTTTACATCATCTCCAGAATACTGTCATGAGATCACTCGATCTCATTTTTTGAGATCTGTTTTTATTTCCTCACCATTTTTTCCAGTTTTTCCTTGACCAACGGCGATGACTTCGTATATGGAAGGACGTTCTTTATTTGGACTGTCGGGAATGATGATTCCTGATGCAGTTATCTTTTCAGCTTCGATCGGTTTCAGAAGTACTCGATCTGAAAGTGGGATTATCTGATCGATCATATTTGGCGAGAGAGTCATATGAATATGTTTAATATATAGGAAAAACCTGATTCTAAATGGAATATTTCTTTCCTCGGGGACTATTCTATAAATTTCTTTTTTGAAGTCAAAAATGAGCACTTATTTTTATAAAGCACTCATTTTTCTATACATATATGTTATTGAACTGAATTCATTCTGTGTCATTCATCTGTTGGAATCTCACAACCAAGCATTTCGAGAAATTTTTCCATATGATCTATATCACGAATTTGCTGATTATGTCTTTCTTTTTTTGCAGTATCTGTATGAAACTTGAACCGAGTAAGTAGTGTGTATACAAATTGCCAATAGGCACAATCAGATATATCCATGCGTCCGATCGTTCTAAGTTCTTCGAGATAGTCGAGGGAATAATAAAATTCTTCCTTCGTTCCGATATTATCGAGATCAGCATCTTGAATGATTTTTTCGAGGAGTGTTTTCGGTTTTGAAAAAAGGACGGTAGCCATGATGATCCCTTCTATTTTTTCGATTCTTTTTTCTGGATGATTTTTAGTTGTGAGCCAAGTACGAGCAATGCGTGCTCCTATGTATTCATTTTTTTCATATTGTTCTGTAAATCCAGTATCATGAAAAATACAACCAAGTTGTAGATCTTCGAGATCTTCTCCACTGACTCATTCACTCATCCCGAGATAGGTTGCTCTTTCAAGAACTTCTTCTGTATGAGATGGATTGTGATAATTATATGCATCACATTTTTGAAGTAAATGAAATGCATAGGATTTTGCTTCTTCGATAATCATGAAAAAAGAGTTAAGAGAAAGTGATGCTTGGTTCGAGTATATACTATTTTCTTTTTTCTTGCAAAAACTTCTACTTTTTTTATAATCAGCCGAAATATAAGCGGAAAAGTACTTATGATTTCGTTTCATTTTTGTTTTTATATGGTTTTCATT
>CANBWW010000031.1 GCA_947373235.1 Candidatus Altimarinota bacterium
GTCGTGGAACTTGGAAGATTTGTAACGCGAAATTTCTCTACAATAGAATTTGGTAATATAGATACGCCCACCACTCATTGAAATGCATTACTCGAACGATAGGAATCATTTGGATCTTTTGCGCTCGTCATGAGAGTCGCAGGAAGAAGTAGTAGATTTTTTTCTTTATACCAAGTGAAGGCTCGAGGATTATTCAAAACATCTGAATATGAACCAGCATCACCGAGAGTAAGTGAAGCTTCTCGTTTTGGATTTTTAATATCAGATACATTATACAGATCGACTTTTATTCCACCATTCTGTATTCCTCCATGGCTATTCGTGATTGTATCATATCCGATTCCGATAAGTCGATCAGCGTCATATGGATGGAGGTAAGTAGAATATCCAGGTAGTTTCAATTCTCAAAGAATACTTGGCTTTTGTGAAGAAAGATCAATCACAAGAAGTGGATCTATTTGCTCGAAAGTTACAAGATAGAGACGATTTCATATAAATCGTGAAGATTGGAAGTTTTCTCATTTTGCAATTCCACTGAGTGAACCGACGACTTTTCCTGTTGGATCGATTACAGAAACAGCTGTAGAAGAAGTATTCTCACTATTCGACCAACTCGAGTTTTGTGTCACGATACGGAAATTTCCATTTTCATCTTCATCCATAGAATATTGATTCAGAGGATTTCCATCAATTTCTGCTGTATTTTTATAGATTATCTTTCATGCGACAAGGGAAAAACGATGGATCAAGGTTGAAGATGACGAGATGCTTGGTGCGATACATTTTGCATTCAGAGGACATGGGGAATTTGTATTTTGAGAAATATTGGAAACAAGGTAGAGATTTTTCTGGCTCATGTATATTTGACTCGCATCACCAAATACTATGGAAGTTTGTACTTTTGTTCCTGCTGAAGCAATATCAAGAGAAGCAATCGTGGTGAAGGTTGGATTGATACTGATATTTTTCAAGGTTTTCGTATCTGGAAGAACAAAAGAAAGATTTTTACACTGAGTAATTCCACTCCTGAGAGTAGTGAAATATTTAGTTGGATTATTTGGATTTTGGATACTTTCTCGAATTTGAGGAACGATCGTATTGAGGGAAAAATTCTTATCGAAACCTGACAGCATTTCAGTATTCTTATTCACTGATCGAGCATAGAGATTCACATAGTATGGAGCAATTCGAAAATCAGACTGAGAAAGAAAATAGAGCGTATTTCCGATGAGACGTGAGTCTTTATAATATCCATCTACTTCAGCGGAATGAATCAATATTGGTTTCGATGGATTCGAAATGTCATACACAAAAACAACTGACTTATTGTCTGGGTTATACCAACGCATCAGATCATAGGTGTAAACATTTGAATATTTACTTCATACCAAAACAAGTTTTCCATTCGAAAGATACATATCTGATATATTGCTATTTTTTGCAATAGATATACTGGCTGTATTCACAAGAGTATTTACATTAACTATTTCCACGGTCTGGGAAGTATTTCGAAGTGTGTATATATATTTCCCATCAGTCTTTACGGTATCTCATTCATCAACTCCTGTAACTTGTATATTTGTACTCGAAACAGGTACATTAGCATTGATAGAAAGAGACGATTTTTCAGAAGCTGGAACAGCAAGAGGAATAGCCATTCACCCATCCATACCACTAAAATTTATAGGTCCTCAAAAATAACGATCGGAATACGCGGATAAAATATTCTTCAAAGAACTCTGAACTTGAGAACAATCTTGAAAAGTCTGAACCGAAAAACTCGGACTCGCAGCAAAACTCATCGTACTTGGAAGAAGTATTCAGAGAGTAAGAAGCGAAGAAATAAAAATTTTCATAAAGAGAAAAGAAAAGAGATAAACCCACCTATAATCAGAGACGATTTTTCTTTATTTTCGTGACAAATTTATTCACCAAAAATTTGAACCACATACGTTTGTCCATTTTTTGTCCCATATCCTATACCAATTTTTTTCCATTCTGTTTGGAGCATATTCATTCGGTGACTCCCACTTTCTTCAAGTCCATATTGCAAAAGTGAATCAGAAACATTTCCAGAAGCTATATTTTCTCAAAGTACATTTCCAGAAAAACTGAGTCCTTTTGCATCGGCAAATTGTAAAATATCTAAACCGTCAGGATTAATATGTTCAATATAATTACGTGCTATCATATCATCCACTTTTGCTTGAGCTATTTTTGATAATTGATCGTCCATCATCAGTAGACTATTTCCGAGTCAAGCTCGTAAAACATTGATACGAGTCACAAAAAAATTCAGTGAGGTAATCCCCTTTTTTTTCTGGATATTTTCTGCTGGAAGTATATTCCAAACAAATCCACGTGAAATAGGAATATTTACATATGCAAGCCCACTTGCATCAACAAACTCTATCTTATAAGTACCGGTAAGTGGGAGTGGGAGAGTGAGAACCACTCGTATATTTTGTTTAAGAAATCCATCATCACCAATAAGAGTAGGAGAAAATGAATATTTATGAACTTCTCCACTTGGAAAAGTCACGAAATAAGTATCAATAATTTTGATATCTGTTGGTGTTTTCATACGGATGATGAGATTTTTCTGAGTATTCACGATCGAGACATGTTCACTTCCTATAGAGTCATGAAAACGATCGAGAAAAACTGTCCCTGAAAAAAATGAAGGTACCTGAAAGAGACGATCAAGTGGAGAATTGGTAGAATTTTGATATCCATCAATATAAATACTAGCAGGCCCAGGAGAAAAATGAGCAGGATTGAGAATTAAGATATTCCCATTCGTATTGTATATATTTGTATCTTGACTCAGAGTGAGCTCAGCCCATGTTTGAGAAGGTAAAGCGATCGAAGAAATTTTATTTTTTTGATTTATTTTTGGAATCCACTGAATTGTGGTCGATGGAAGTACTGGATACGTAAGACTATTTTTATCCAGAAGGGTAATTTCAGATGATCGATCGGTTTTAAATGATTGACCTCAAGCAAGAACGAGTAGATAATTTCCTATGTCTTTCGGAAGAGCAATTTGAATGATAAATTTACCATTTTTATCGACATCTCAGAGAAGATCGATAGTATTTCCGGTCGTTTTATTTTTTAAATAGAAAAGGACATTTTTTTGTCCATTCGTGACTTTTCCACTTATATTTATTCCATCTCCAGAAAAGAAAATATTTGACAAAGGAGTATCAAGAACAACTCCAAGATCTGAAAAAAATGAAGGGTCGATAAATCGCTTTATTACATCATCCTTCCCTACCGATCCAAGAGAATCTACAACTACATTCGGGATTTTTCCAGTTGGAAGTGGGGCAAATACCTGAAAAGCAGATGTAGATAAATCGAGCAAATTCGGATATTTTGTACAATTTGGCCGATCATTTGCCCGAACTACCAGTCCTGTTCAAGAAGTATGGACATACAGATATTGTCCAAGATCCAAACCACAGATAGCAGCTGAAAAGGTCGATTGGGAAAATATATCACCATCCGAAGTATATCCTCACTCAAAATTATCAGAATAATAAGTAGCATCACGAAGATTTTCGGTTGCAAAAAGAGAACTCGGAAATAAAACAATGAGAATAAGAATAAGAAAAGATCGCATATGGAATCAATAGAGTGAAATAAAATCTATTTATCGTAAACAAAATACTGAAAATTCCCTCATATGAGGGAATTTTTTTACTCAGCTATTTCTTCCCCGGAAGGATTTTCTTCAAGAGCGTCCTCCACTTCACTTGTGGCAACGACCGTCGCACTCGTAAATGCATCTTTTGCATTTTTCAATTTTGCTAGAATGACTCACTGGGTGGTACGTCCCGTGATACGGATATCCGCGAGAGCTACACGTACGGTTTGTCCATCTTTCGAAATCAGAATCACTGAAGCATTTTGTTTTTGTTCTTCATTGAGGGTAAATGCTCAGATAATCTGACCCGTCTTCTCGGTTGTCGCACCTACTTTTACTCAGGAACCACCACGTCCCTGTTCACGATAGTCTTCGAGTGCCGAGATCTTCCCCATACCATTTTCTCAAACAGTGAAAACATATTTTGCATCTTTTCCAGCCACACATCCTTCGATCAGAGAATCCCCATTTCCTACTTTCATACCACGAACTCCAGCAGCGGCACGACCCATAACACGGACATCGGTTTCAGAAAATTGGATAGCCTTTCCACCACGAGAAACCATGAGGATATTATCCGTTCCATCTGTCACACGTACCCATCTGAGTGAGTCTCCATCATGCGGTTTCATGACAATAAGTCCACTCGCGCGAATATTCGCTATTTCACTCATATCGATACGCTTGACCACTCCGAGGGCAGAAATCAGGAAGAGGTGCTGTCCCGTCGTTCCGGTAAGATCGATGATCGCGGAAACACTTTCATCTTTTGCAAGGGCAAGTGACTGGACGATCGGTTGACCCTTCGCTGTTCTTTGCATTTCTGGAATCTCATATGCAGGGATCCGAAATACTCGACCAGTGTTCGTAAAGAAGAGAAGGATATTATGATTTTTGGTCGAAAGAATACTCGCGATTTCATCTTCATCTTTTACGGCGGTCGTGATTCCCTTTCATCCTCGGCGTTGTGAACGAAATGCAGAAGCTTTCACACGTTTTATATATCCATTGCGAGAAAAAGTTACTACGACATCCTCATTTGGAATGGTATCCGTAGGATTAAATTCTCCGATTGCTCAACTATGAACTTCTGTTCTTCGAGCATCTCCGTATTTATCTCTCAATTCCGTCAGTTCATCGATGATTATCTGATTCACGCGAATCGCATTCGAGAGTATATCTTTCAAATCAAGAATCAACGCATGCTTCTCAGCAAGTTCATCTTCGATTTTTTTACGTTCGAGACCTGCAAGCTTCTGAAGCTGCATTTCGAGAATAGCTGTTGACTGTTTTTCAGAAAGTGAGAATTTTTGCATCAGTGCACCATGTGCCTCTTCTCGAGTTTTCGAAGCTTTGATTGTCTGAATCACCGCATCAATATTATCGAGAGCAATCTTGAGTCCTTCAAGGATATGAGCCCGAGCTTCTGCAACAGCAAGATCATATCGAGTACGTCTCACGATCACCTCTTCTCGATGACCGATAAACTCGATAAGCATCTCTCGAAGATTGAAAAGTTTTGGTTGGAGTCCTCTTCCCGTCAAGGCAATCATATTAAATGAAAAACTTGTTTGAAGAGTGGTGAGCTTATAGAGTTGATTCAATACTTTTTTTGGAAATGCATCACGCTTCAGCTCAATAACCACACGTACACCATCCTTATTGGACTCATCGCGAATTTCCGCAATACCGATAATAATCTTATCAATCACAAGATCTGCTACTTTTTCTACGAAATCTTTCTTATTCATCTGGTATGGAACTTCAGAAATGATAATCGCTTGGCGACCATTTTTCATCTCTTCTATATCAGCTCGACCACGCATCACGACAGAACCACGTCCCGTTGCATATGCGGTCTGTATATCTCTTTTATTATAAATAATTCCTCCAGTTGGAAAGTCAGGTCCATGGATAAATTGCATCAGATCTTCGATCGTTACCGTATTTTTCGCCTCATGTTTCAGAATATAAATAAGTGCGTCGACAAGTTCTCCGAGATTATGTGGAGGAATATTCGTTGCCATACCTACAGCGATACCCATCACCCCATTCAAAAGAAGTGTCGGAATACGCGTCGGAAGGACCGTTGGTTCCTTCGTAGAAGCATCATAGTTATCTCTCCAGTCTACAGTTTCCTTATCGATATCCGAGAGCATAAGTTCTCCGAGTTTTGCCATTTTTACCTCAGTATAACGCATCGCGGCAGCATTGTCACCATCCATCGAACCGAAATTTCACTGTCCATCCACGAGTGGATAACGGAGAGAAAAATCCTGAGCCATACGCACCATCGCTTCATATACGGAACTATCACCATGTGGATGATATTTACCAAGAACGTCTCCGACCACACGTGCAGACTTACGATGTTTTCCAGTTGCTCGGACTCCCCCTTCATGCATCGCATAGAGGATACGACGATGAACGGGTTTCATCCCATCACGAATATCTGGAAGTGCACGGGAAACGATAACACTCATAGCATAGTCGAGATAACATGTTTCCATTTCATCAACGATATTTCTATTAGTGTCACCTTCATAACTCATCCCTTGCATCAGGGTAGGAACTTTCGGTGTATCAATAATTTCTTCTGGTGTACTTTCGATTTCTTGAATTTCTGGATTTTCAGACATAGGAAAAAAGATAAATGAAGGGGAGTATTTCCCAATTTTGGACTAAAAAAAGACCCCAACATTATATAAAAATGAAGGGGAAAAGCAATGATTTTTCTTATTTTTTGGCTTACAAATCAGAGAAATCAGCATTAATAGAGGTAGGTTGAGTTGGAGTACTTCCACCAAAAGTTGAGCCTGCATTTCCACTAAAAATACTGTTTGCTATATCCTTAATCGATTTAAAAATGACATCTGGGGAAAGATACTGATTCAGATTTCCAAGTCCCATAAATTCAACGATTCTTGGGGCAATAAAAAGGGCAATAACAATAACGATCAATCCAATAACTGAGTATCTAATACTGTTGATAGCCGGTTTTACTTTCTCATCTTTTCCACCAGACAAAATCAGCATGACTCATCCCCATACTATAAATAAAACAGCACAAAGAACAGCTACAAGGACAACGATAGCCACACCTGTGGTCACCATATTTCCTGCACTATAGTTTTGTGGGACATCAGCAAGAGTAGCAGCAGCCTGTACAGTTGGTATAGAGAAAGCAAAGTCCATAGGGGAAATTTTAAAGATTTGAGAATCCAGGATCATTTACAACTGAATCCGATGAAGAGCCAGAAGATGGGAACGGTGAAGATGAATCAAGTGTAGATGTCTGAGAACCAAATATATGATCTGCCAATCATCCAACAACTGAAAAGACATGAGAAGGCTCAATATCTTCAGCAAATGGAAGACCAAAGTAAGCAAGTACTTTCGGAGCAAAAAAAACAATGAGAAGAACAGCTACCAAACCAATGACCGCATGACGTATATGATTCACAGCTGGTTTAATTTTCTCTTCTTTTCAACCAGACATAATCAAAAGCAATCATCACCAAACACAGTATAATATAGCTATAACTCCAGAAAAAACGATAACGAGGGCAATTCATATACTGAGTGCATCATCGATGGAATAGGTAGCAAAAGGATTCATAAGAAAAAAGAGCTAAAAAGATAATATAAAAAACTTTATGAAAGTAAAAACATTTTTCATAAAAAATGAAAAATGCCAACTATTGAATTGGCTTCTCTTCAACAAGTCGAATATTTATACGTTCCTCTTTTTTTGAACCAAAAACACGGATAACCGTCCGAAGTGATTCAATCGTCTTTCCACCTCTTCCTATAATAGTGCCCATATCAACAGGATCCACCTTCACTAAAAAGAGAGTTCCCAGTTCATCATGTTTCTCTTCAATTTGAAGTAAATCAGGATGGGTAAGTAATGAATCAAGTATACTGTGTAAGAAATCTTTTGCCGTCATAAAAAGAAATTAGGATTTATAAAGACAAAATTCCCTCATGTTTCGAGGGAATAGGATTTATGCTTTTTTTGCAACAATCTTCGCAAGTGTTTCTGAATACTGAGCACCATTTTTTATATATTCATTGGCAGTATCGAAATCCATAACGAGGTTTTTTGTATGTGGATCATATGAACCCAATACTTTCAAAAAACCATGTTTAGCACTCTGACGATGTTCAGTAAGAACGACACGAAAAAGAGCAACGTGCTTACGACCAACGCGAGAAAGACGAATCTTGAGCATAACTTTGAATTTTTAATTATAAACTGTAACCTTATGGTGCCCAGGACGGGGCTCGAACCCGTACTCCCGAAAGGGAAGAGGATTTTAAGTCCTCCGTGTCTACCATTCCACCACCCGGGCAAGAGGGCAGAATTTAGATCTTAGAATTTAGATCTTAGACAGAGGAATTTTCTAAGAAAACTTCTAAGAACTAAGTTCTTAGAGAATTCCGTTCTTTTTGAGAGTCTTGATTGCTTTTGCTGAAAGTCGGAGACGAACAGTCAGTCCAGTCGAAGGATCCTTAATATTTCTCCAAAAAAGA
This sequence comes from Candidatus Altimarinota bacterium, assembly GCA_947373235.1. Taxonomy (GTDB): domain Bacteria; phylum Patescibacteriota; class Gracilibacteria; order BD1-5; family UBA2023; genus CANBWW01. The sequence continues at coordinate 8,189 of CANBWW010000031.1, forward strand.
TTTGGATAAAACTTTCTTTTTGTATGACGGCAAGAGTGTGAAACACTATTTCCGACTCCAGTATGTTTTCCAGTAAGCTGACAAACGCGTGACATAATATTTTTAGTTGAAGATTATAAAGTGAACGAGGGAAAGAATCAAAATTTTACTAAAGATTACATTACCTTGATTTCTACTCCTACTCCAGCTGGAATATTGAGACCTTGAAGAAGTTCAAGAATTTTTGGAGTTGGTTCCATGACATCTATAAGACGCTTGTGACGACGGATCTCAAATTGTTCACGAGCATTTTTATTTACAAACGTGGAACGATTCAAGGTAATCTTCTCAATTTTTGTTGGAAGAGGTACTGGTCCAACAACTACTGCACCACCATCACGAACGGTTGTGATAATTTTTGATACCGCCTCATCAACGAGTTTGTGTTCAAATGCTTTCACAGTAATACGGATCTTGTTCGTAGATTTCTCAGTCTTTTTAGGAGTCATGGATTTTAAGGAATGAAGAAGTAAAATGCTCATGAATCTCCAGAAATAATTTCTGGAGACTCCATGAATACTTTAAGATTACGCGATAACTTTTGCAACCACACCAGAACCAACGGTACGACCACCTTCACGAATCGCGAAGCGAAGACCTTGATCCATAGCGATAGGAGCACCAAGAGTGATAGTCATTTTGATGTTATCACCAGGCATTACCATTTCTACACCAGCTGGAAGCTCAATAGCACCAGTTACATCAGTCGTTCTGAAATAGAACTGAGGTTTGTAACCCTGGAAGAATGGAGTATGACGTCCACCTTCATCTTTCGTAAGTACGTATACTTCTGCATCGAACTGAGTATGAGGTTTGATAGATCCTGGTTTTGCAAGAACTTGTCCGCGCTCTACATCTGTACGTTCGATACCTCGGAGAAGAAGACCAGCATTATCACCAGCTTGACCTTGATCAAGAAGTTTGTGGAACATTTCGATACCAGTAACCGTAGTTTTGCGAGTATCACGAATTCCGAGAATTTCGATTTCATCACCAACTTTGATAATACCTTGTTCGATCTTACCAGTAACTACAGTACCACGACCCTTGATTGAGAATACATCCTCAACTGGCATAATAAATGGCTTATCAAGAGCACGTTCAGGAACTGGAACGTATGCTTCGATTGCATCGAAGAGAGCAATAACTTCTTTTGCACCGTAAGGTTTTTCCATATCATCTGGATTTTCGAGAGCCACAAGCCCTGAACCACGAATAACAGGAAGATCATCACCAGGAAATTCATATTTTGAAAGAAGTTCACGGATTTCCATTTCTACGAGATCAAGCATTTCTGCATCATCTACCATATCACACTTATTCATCCATACAACGATGTAAGGAACACCCACTTGACGAGCAAGAAGAATATGCTCACGAGTTTGTGCCATTGGTCCGTCAGTTGCAGCAACTACAAGAATAGCAGCATCCATCTGAGCGGCACCAGTAATCATGTTCTTTACATAGTCAGCATGACCTGGACAGTCAACGTGAGCATAGTGACGAGTTCCAGTTTGGTACTCAACGTGAGCAGTATTGATAGTAATACCACGTGCCTTTTCTTCTGGAGCTGCATCGATTTTGTCGAATGCAGTTACTTCACCACCGTATTTCTTAGCGAGAACGATAGAGAAGGCAGCCGTAGAAGTAGTTTTACCGTGGTCAACGTGACCAATAGTACCAATGTTCAAATGTGGTTTTGTACGATCGTATGTAGCCATAGGAAGGAAAAAATGAATAATAAATGCTTAAGTAGTGTATCGAAAAGAGGAAAAATGCAAGTTTTTATTTCTTGGTTTTCTTCATCTTTTTATTGATACGAGTCACAGCTTTTTTGAGCTTTTTGTGTGCGTAGGTAGTAAGACGTGGCATAGAAAAAAGGGTTATGGGTAGAGTATTTTTATTTCTGAAAAAATTAGATTTTTGCAGGATTGATTGCATACTTTTTAAATTTGGCCATAACAATACTCATGGCATTTTTGAGCCAAAGAGTTTCCCCTTCAAACGCGATACGTGCTTGAAGTTTCTTGTAATGCTTGATCGCATGCTGAAGTTTTTTTCCAGAGTATGCTCATTTTCTTTTTACAGAATATACAAGATTGTGTGGGCGCTTATTTCGAAGTCACATAATAATTTGTGGTTATAAAGTTTTTAAAGTTTGTAAGGTTTACAGGGAGAAGTGTAGCGCACTTCAGTACCTTATAAATTTTAGAACAAATATGGTGGAGCCTAAGGGAGTCGAACCCTTGACCTCCTGCGTGCAAAACAGGCGCTCTAGCCAACTGAGCTAAGGCCCCAAAGTAACTAAAAACGGGAAGAGAATAGTTAAAATGGGAAAGTTACCGGTATCTTTTGTTTATTAGTTTTTATCTATGGATTAATATGGCGGTGCTGACGAGACTCGAACTCGCGACCTCTGCCGTGACAGGGCAGCGCTCTAACCAACTGAGCTAAGGACCCAAAGACCGTGCATTGCGGTAGTCAATTCCGAAAGCACGGCAGCATTGGCTACAGGTCATGACTCCTGTAGATGACCGAGACTAAACCGGCCAAGAGGGGCAGC
>CANBWW010000032.1 GCA_947373235.1 Candidatus Altimarinota bacterium
TAGAACTTAGATCTGAGTCAGCTCAAGAAATAGAGAAGCAAGTCTATGAAAACTCTCTCAGGTTTTATGGACTCGTAAATTAGACTTTCACGAGTCTTTTCTGTAATTCCTCAAACTGTTCTATCTGTCTATCGAGACGGATTTTTTGTTCTTCAGAAACTGCGAGGAGTTCTGGAGTTCCATTGATATTTCTTTCTACTTCGGATTTTGCCGATTCCAGAGAGTTTTGTTGTTCAGATATTTTTATATTAAGTTCAGATTGAAGTTGAGTAAGAATGTTATAAAAATATCTGATTTCTGTCTTTTCAAGGAATAAATACTTTGAATCTTTTGTATAAGCATATTTTTTGAGTATAGAAATATTTTTGAAAGTATTATGTATGGAAATTATTATATCGAGAATTTCATCTATTTTTTCCATTTTTGAACTCTTCTTTTCCCAAAGATCATTAAATACCTCAAGTTTTTTAATAAGAAGAATGATTTTTATATCCGTTGAAAGTCATAAATATATATAACATAGAATTCCAAATCATCATCAAAAAGAAATCAAAATAATAATTGCTATATCAAAATTCCAAGAAAAACCCCACTCATAAAAACTATGTGTCTGAATAACTTCATATATAGAAAGTATGGGTCACCCTATTAAAAAGAGTGCTATGGGTAAAAGTATTATTGTAATAACTATTCAGATTTTTAGAGATTTTTTTTGTTCTTTTCATTCTTTAAGTCTTTTTAGAGAGGATTGGAGCTGTATGTATATATTATCCATAGTATTTTTATTTAATTTTTTCCAGCCAACTTGTATAGATATTCATATCAACCATTTTTAAACTGGATGGTGTTTCAAGAATAGTTTTCTTTATAGATTCCATCGTGATCACATGTCCAGAGAGTTCTTTTTCTGTGAGTTTTCCTGATTCTGCTTCATCGATAAGTTCCAATAGATCTCGACTCGCATCGCGTGCAACTTCATCACATATACCTTCTATATCTGCAGAAACGTATCCATGTGACAGTTTTGCAAGTTCTCTATAGTCCAGCTTGTTGCTCGGACGACCTGCCTTTTCTATATACATCTTGAAAAGTTCTTCTCTTGCTTGTTCATCAGGCGGACCGAGATATATTTTTTTATCGAGACGACCTGAACGGAGGATCGCAGGATCGAGATGATCGGGACGATTGGTAGCGGCGATCACTATGAGATTTTTGGCATTTTCGAGTTCATTGAATTCCTGGAGAAACTGAGATACTTCCTCGGATTTGTTTGCATCCACATTGTTCGTGCGTGCAGAAACAAGTGAATCTACCTCATCGAGAAAGAGAAGAATTGGCTCATTTTCGGCAGCTTTCTTCGCACCGTCAAAAAAATCCTTTATATTTTTCGTCGTTTGATGGAGATAACTCGATCCGAATTCACCCATATTTTTTGAGATAAATCCACAATCCAATTCTTCTGCAAGCTTCTTGGTAATAAATGTTTTTCCCGTTCCAGGAGGTCCGTAAAAAAGCATTCCTGTTGGGATCGATATTTTAAACTTTTCATATTCACTGTAGAGTTTCAGGATCATCTCATGTTTCTTTTTTTCCTCTTCTGATGTTGGATTTTCAGGATCGGAACTTCGGAGTTTTTCGATAAGAAACTTAAACTTGAGTGGCTTGATGAAACTTTCAGAAAGTTCTTTTTTGAGATCATTCATACCCGCTACTGCTGCAAATCCCCAAGGCGATCCATCTTTTTTTACAAAATGTTGAACTTCTATTGCTGGTTTGATTTCTTCGTCTCATGGATTTCCAGTTTTCGGAGGATTTTGTATACCTGTAGATGTATGATCACTTCATGATGGGGGTGAGCATTTTGTATCAAAATTTTTCATTAGGTCATTTGCTTTTGCGACGTCTGATTGCATGGAAGTGAGAGATTTTTCGAGTGTAGAGAGATCTGCGATATCGCCTGATTTTTTCAGGTTTTCGAACTCACGACCAGAAGTGATTGACTGAAAAAATGCATCAAAGGGAGTAGAGGAAGAAGGCATAATATTTTTAGAATAAGATTATTTTTTTAGTTTTTCTTGGTAACTTTTGAGCATGGTTATAACTCTTTCGAAATTTTCTATTTGTAATTCGAGTCTCTCTTTCTGAATTATAAGCGGTTTTTGGAGTGAAGAATCTTTGGTATTTGATATTTGTTTATCGAGTTCAGTTATAGTCGTATCGATCGTATTTTTATTTTTTTCAAGAAGTTCATGGATCTCGTCGATCGGTTCTATGACTTGAGTTTTTACCCAGTTTCCATATTTCACGAAGTTAAAAATATCTTTGTATTGGGAAGATTCGAGAATTTTCCGAAGTTCTATTGTGTCATTTGTTGCATTTTCTGCCATTTTTCCAATGAGTTCAAAAGATTCTTTCAGTTTTCCAGAGAGATTTTCAGCCCAGGCATTTTGATTTGCTTCGGTAAGAAGAGATAGAGAATTTTTTTGTCATTCTTTCAGAGCAATCGATGATTCATATATTTCTCAAAAAAGAGTTTGTATTTCATGTTCCGTGTTATTTGCCATGAGGAGTGCTTTATTTGCTATCCATGAAAATACTCGTGCCAAAAAAGCTACAAAAAAGACTCAGAAAAAATAGACAGCTGCCATCATTCCACCATAGAGGAATCATGCGATCATAAGTACGACCACGATACCTTCTGCATCACGAGATCGACCAACACTTTGTATGATTTTACCTCCACCAGTGGCGATTCATTCGAGTTGATCCATGAGTGATTGTTTTTCTTGTTCTATGTGTTCTGCAAGCCCAGATGGTTCGAGAAGTGGTTCACGAAATGTTTTTTCGAGCTCAGAAAATGCTTCTTTTTGTTCACGAAAGTCAGATCGATCCACCACTTTTCCTGCCGATACGTAGTTATGATCAGTTATTACCACGTTTGCTCATCGTGTATAGAGATAGGATTTTCTAAACATTTTTCCTATCAAAATACAGATAACAAGAGTATAAAAAATCCCAAGTATCGATAAGACCGCGAGTATCACTCATCCAATACCTCATCCAGCAATTCAGAGAAGTCAAAAAATAACCGTTACAATAGCCAATGGCATACTGGAACCTCGTATGATCGAAAGATAATCCGATAGAACGCTCATGCGTAACTCATCTTTCGATATCCATTCGTAGAGATAAAAACCTCTTTCATCGACTTGTTTTTCGATAAACTCTGGGGAATTTGTATTTTCGATTCCGATTTTTCCTTGCGTATTCACTCGTGTGAGCATATATTTTTCTAGATAAAGATTATTTTATATTTGCTGTTGGTACCGTTCATTTTTTATTATAGTTTTTTATTTTTTCCTCGATTCATTCGGTGATTTCTCTGTATTCTTCACTTAGACTTCCTTCTATTTTTGCCTCAAAATAAGCGGAATATATATCTGCGAGTTTTACGAGTATTCCATTTTCTTCTTTCCATGGTGTAAGCATTTTTCTCTTATATGTCTTCATAAAACTATGAGATTCTATATAGGAAAGGAGGTATTCTTCTACCATATCCTTTTCGATGTGTTCGATTGCTTCTTCCAGGCCTGGAATTGCTTTTTTAGTTGGTGTGATTATGTCTCCAGTGATCGCTTCTGGTACGTCATGAAAAAGTGCAGTGAGCATCATATCAGTGATCGATGCATCATCCAGTTTTTCCTCATTTCCGATGATATAACTAAAAAATGTGATGAGATAGGTATGTGCGAGTACAGAAACTGGATATTTTCGATTGGATCGATTCCATCGGAAACTCGATACAAGTCGATGGATGATAAATAAATATCTTTCAGGATCTGATTGGTTGTGCATATCAAAATCGAGAAAATCGAGGAATTTTGTGTATTTTTCTTCCGTTCCTGTTTTTTCGAGTTCCTTGAGAAGTCTCGCATAAGCTTCAGGATAGACCGTTGCATTTTGATATACCTCTGCATGCGATGCCCATATTTTTGCGAATTCTATCAGATCATCTTCGGGACTTTTCTTGCTACTTTTCTCTATATCTTTCTTAAAAAAATCTGGAATATCAAGCGAGCTTACGGTGGTGAAAGCATTTTTTTCGAGAGCTTCATAGAGAGAAAAATCTCGTTTTTTCAGACGACGTTTTACATCCGAGCTGATATCGGAATAGATATAAGTAAAAAATCCAGAAAAAAGAATCTTTTTGAGTATCATTCCACGATCGTATTTTGTTTCTGATTTTTCCTCATCCAGATCTGCAAGAAGTATAGAAATATGTGCAACAAACGCGAGATGATCGAGAGTATTGATTTCGCGAAGACGTGGAAAAGTGTTCCATCGATAGATCGAAAGTCCAGACAGGATAAGATTGGTGCAATTTTCAGAAAGCATACTACTTAAAAAGTTTTAAAATAAATGAAGTCACACCGAGTGTAAAGGCGAGTGCAATGACAGGTATATATCCATGGAGAGTTATTCCGTCGAAAAGAAAATCGGCGACGAGTACGATGATGATCGAAATAACGAATGAAAAAAGTCCGAGAGTGAGAATCTTGAGTGGAAGTGTGACGATCCTGAGAATCGTTCCGAGGAGAAGATTGACGATCGCGAGAATGACAGCAAAAACAACGGCGCTTATATATCCATTTTGTAAATCGATTCCAGGAACATAGCCTGCGATCAAAAATATCATCCCACCCGTGATCAAAAAAGAAAAAAGATAAGACATAGAAAAAAGAAAATGAATAAAACCAGAAAAGTATAACTAGAAGCGATAAAAAGACAAAAAATCTCATTTTTTTTGCAAAAAAATCTTCAATATGCTACTCTCTTCATGAGAACGCGATTTCTATTTATTTTTCACATTTTCATGGGACTGTTCGATAACCTTTTTCTCGATAAAAATACTCCTATGCAGATCAATACAGGAGCAGAAAAAACTGTTATTTCAGACGATCCAAAAAATCCTCCGTCTCAAGAACGAAAAGAAGATAAATCGGAAACAGTTATACCATTTGAAAATATAGAAAATTCTGATATTTCTCTAGAAATTTCATCTCTGAATGATAAAAATCCATCTCAGGAACATGATACTTCTCTCACTGATGCTGATATAAATAACTCTTCAGTCGATATTCATACTCCAACAACCGTCGATTTTGATATCGGATGAGATATTGCTGGACTTGTCAGTATTCCTCTTGGTGATGCGATCGAAAGAGTTGATTCGGTTTTGTGAGAAGAGAAATGATGAGAAGTCTCGATGAGTTTTCTTTCAGGAATGATCCATCCAGTATCAAATGTCGTTTTTGAAAACAACGATGAGCCACATATTTCTATCGAGTCTACAGAATTGCTCACAGAAAATACTGTGGAAACTCCAAAAATTACAGAAGAAGAAAATAAAAATACTGATAATGCGCTTTTTACTTTGCTTGGTGAAAATACTTCTTGAAGTGGAGAAATAAAAAATATACCTTCGAGAGAAGAAAGTAAAAACATAGATACTTCGAGTATTTTCTGAATTTCATCAACAGCTTCGAAAGATGTTTCCCATCAAAAAAAAGATATTGATGAAGAAAAAAAACTTCATAATCTTACAGATATTTCCCAGTATACAGAGAAAACTTTGTGAACGATTGTTTCTGAGCAAAATACAAAAAAAATCAGAGAAATACTCAAACAATCGATTTATGAACTTCATAAAGTCGAAGTCGAAGATACCTTTCTGAAGGCAGAACTTATGCAACAACTTCTCGAATATGATCTCCGTATAGAAAAAGTTGAGGAAAAAACAAATAATGAACTTTCTATTCTGAAAAATGATCGTCATGATCTGGAAATAAAAATGAAAAAACTCGCCCATGAATCCCGTGTTATAAAAAATCTTCTCACTTCTTTGGAAAAACACCTCGAAATAGCTGGCTAGATTTGCTTTTCCGATAATGGTAATTATACTTTTCTCTATATTTTTTTCTTATGTTTCGCAATATCTACATTTCCATTTTGATCGGACTGAGTCTGTTTTTGAGTATTTTTACTTCTTCTGTGAGTTTTGCTGATATTCAAATTCCTGGAGAAAGTTTCCTTCAAGGTCCTTCTATCCATGTAAATGCAAGTTCTGGAAATGCCATCGATGTTTCTCGTGATTTTGGTTTCCGTCTTCTTGGAATTGCAAAATTGGTCATATCGGGTTTTGCTCTTATCTATATGGTTCTTATGTGAGTATATATGATTGTCTTCTCTGATAATGAAGAAAAAATAAAGACACAAAAAAATCAATTGCTCTATGTTATGATTGGATTTTTATTTCTCAATGTTCCGTGAATCTTGTACCCACTTTTTTTCAGTTCATCGACTTCGACTACCAGTATCGGTGATATGCCACCAGCTTGGTCTGGCTTTATGAGTATATTTTTCAATGCAAGTATTCTCGATTCGACATTAGCAAATGTGATCGCGCTTTTTCAGGTACTTATATTTTGAGTTGCTGTATTGATGTTTACGTGGGGACTTTTTCAGTTGATTCTTTCTGGTGGAGATGAAGAACGTGTGAAATCAGGGAAAAATAGACTGATCTATGGAGTTCTTGGTTTGCTTTTTCTCGGTTTTGTGAAAGTTTGGGGAAGTATGATCGCTTCAGCTGATTTTATAAATCCTGCCTCCGGTCTCTGGACGATAGGGAAAAGACTCTTCGCTATTGCTATCTATTTTGCCTGACCAGTTGCTATATTTTTTCTGATTATCTGAGCGTATTATTATATCACTTCGGGTGGTGATGAAGAACGTGTGAAAAAATGAAAAGCAATTATTGTGAATACATTTATCGCCACACTTCTTCTTATCGCCTCGTATAGTTTTCTAACTGAACTCCAGGGTCTCATTTTTTAAAAAACATTATGAAAAAATATATCTCCCTTTCCCTTATTTTTGTATCGATCCCCCTTTCTTCTATTGGTTGAGTTTTTGCTGATGGTCCTAGTGTTGCTAATTCTCAAGCCTCACAAACTCCAGCTCCTCAAGAAGTGATTGTAACTACAGAGATTCCATGAGCAGGTTGTACTTGTATCTCTACTGAAGCAGCACCTGTTGATCTTGCACCTGATCAAGCCTGACCTCCACGTCCTCCAGTAGTATCTTGTGGAAATCCAGATACACGTAAATTTAAATGTACTATTCCTACTTGATGACTTGTTGGTTTTGAGAAGCTTTTTGCTGAGATTATCCGCGTTTTTGTTTATATTACTCTTCTTTTCGGTGTTCTTGCGATCGTGGCACTTGGTATCGGTTATGCGGTTTTCTCTGGAGGGGATGAAGAAAAAACGAAAAAGATCAAGAACTATGCGGTTAATCTCATCATCGGCATTCTTATACTCTTCTTTTTTCGATATATTTTGACGTTTTTGGCTCCTTGGATTTTCCAGTAAATTTGGATTCTTTTCATTTTCTGATATTCTGAGAGAACTTTACTGTTCTCTTTTTTATGATTCCAGAAAATCTTCTTTTTCAAAACACACCTGTTTTTTTCCTTTCCGATCGATCTTTTTTATGGATTTTCCTTTGTATAGTTCTTTCTCTTATGTGAACATGGATATATAGATACTTTACATCTTTAAAAAAAATAAATCCGATCCAATGAGAAAAAGAAGTATATACTTTTCCAGAGAGAACGGATATCAATTTTGAAATAAAGATAACGGAAATCCTTCGAAAAAAGCTGTCTAAAAAATATTATCCGCATCATAGTTTTGCTCATACGAGTCTCGAAATGTCCGAATATGTACATGAGAAAAATATAGTAGACATAGTTCGAATGTTGGAATCTGCTGAATATAGTGATACAAAAATTCCGCTCGAAGAAAGAATGAGTTTGATGAATGAAGTAATATCATTGTAATAAAAAAATCCCCACTTCGTTCGTTGGCATGATTCAATAAATTGAGGCCTGAAGGGGGATATTTATAAGGTTTCTATCACTTCTTCACTTTGATAGATATTTTGTCTACTGCACTTTGGTCTTTTGAAAAGTATGACCAGCTTTTTTATTTTTTGTTTTTCCTTTTTGGAAAAACGATTTGTATAATTGTACGCTTTGTGCGTGACGTATGTGTATTTGTTTTGATCACAATCGATTGCTCGATATGAGTTGGTGCGTGAAGTTCACCTCTGTGAAGTAGACAAAACTATAGTACCATGATCATAAAAATAAGTCAAAAAAAATGTCCATTTCTGGACATTTTTATAGATCATTATTAGACTCGGATTTTTTTTACTTTTTCTCCGTATCTTTCATTTTTCTGGGTGATATTTTTCCCATTCAAGAGAAATCATAAGATCATCAATATCGGACCAAAAAATCAAAACCAGTTATCGGTCGAAAGAGTAAAAGGAGTATTAAGTTGAGTAGAAGTATGTATATCAGAAAGTTGTATTTCTCCAGAAACCGTTTCAGGAAGAATATTTTGAACTGGAGCAACATCATCTATCAGAAAGAGGGAGATGAGAAGCATAGTTACACCGAGTCCAAAGATTGTCCATTTCCATACTTTTTTCCGAAAAATACCTGGATCAAAAATACCACGTATGAGTCCAATAGATGGGAAAATATAGAGAATATATTCGAATGCTTGTGGAATCCCAAAGTTCACATGGGTTACTGGAAATCAAAATGTGATAATCACAACAAGAATAAGTGCAAAAACTATGCGCACGATGCGTATATTTTTATCAGTTGGTTTTTGTGCGAGTTTTGAAAGAGTGTTGATCATAGTGTGTTTGTAAAAGCATTTTGAGTATAGAGAAAAGGTTTGAGATTTCAAATCAAAAATTTGGAAAAAATACACTCTTTTATATAATCAAAGACATGACTCGTAAAAAAACCACCGCTCACAAGCCTTTGATGACGGTCGAACTTCAAAATATAATTGCTGGCTGACTTCTCGTCACGCTCGGTGTTTTTATGTTTCTCTCTACGAGTGAAAATTCGGTGGTTGGATATTATCTTTCTTTGATCGGTGAAAAGATTTTTGGGTCTTCTTTTCGATTTATTTTTTCACCTATCGTCGGAGTTTTAGGCATCATGATCCTTTTGAAAAAAGCTTCTTGGTCAGCTTCTCGATGTACCTGATTGCTTTTATATTTTATAGCGGTTACTTCTTTGGTAGGAGCGTATAAAGGAAATTTAGTTTGATTTTTTGATCTCCATGTTCAGGCAATTGCATTTTTTGGAAGTCAGGCAATGATTTTGATTTTTCTGGTTCTGCTTTTTGCGAGTCTCTATATGACACTTCGGATATCCTATCGTACGCTTCTTTCGAAAGTTCGCTCATCGGTTCCATCACTTCGTTCCTTTCGAGATGCTGTTTTACCGCCTGATCAAGACGATGAAATTCCACTCAAAAAATGAAAAATCGATTCTCAATATAAGAAAAAAGCAGAAGAACTTGAGAAAAAACTCTCAGATATTCAGAAAGCAAAAAAACAAGTTCAACTTCCTGAAGAGAAAAAATCTACAACACCTTCTGGAAAACAGATTTTGGCAACAGCATTTTCTGGACTGACGAAAAAAATCCCTCTCGAAACGCCGCAGTGAAAAATCATCGAATCGAAACATACGAACCAATCAGTAGATTTTGGTTCTTGGGATTTTCCGAGTATCAATCTTCTCAATACCATCGAGCATAAAAATCTCGTATCGCCTCAAGAAGTTGAAGAGAAGGCTTTGATTATCCAAAGAACATTTCTTCAGTTTGGGATCGATGTCGAGATGGAAGGGGAGTGTGTCGGTCCGACAGTTATCCAGTATCGTCTCCGTCCTTCTGAATGAGTTCATCTGACGAAGCTCAAAAATCTAAAAGATAATCTTACACTTGCACTGAAAGCAAAAAGTATCCGTATTCAGGCACCGATACCAGGTCTTGGTCTTGTTGGTATCGAAGTTCCAAATGAAAAACGTGATACCGTCGGAATTCGGGAAGTGTTACAGGATAAGACTTTCACATGATATAAATCAAAACTGGCTCTTGCTCTCGGAAAGGATATAAATGGTGACTTTATCGTTGGTGATCTCGCAAAGATGCCACATCTTCTTATAGCAGGACAGACTGGATCTGGAAAGTCTGTAGGAATGAACTGATTTATCCTCTCGATGCTCTATAAAAATACTCCTTCCGAACTTCGTATGATCATGGTCGATCCGAAACAAGTGGAACTTGGTATTTACGATGGAATTCCGCATCTTCTAACCCCTGTTATCAACTCTCCAGATAAAGCTCTCAATGCACTCAAGTGGTCAGTCGCTGAGATGGAACGCCGACTCTGAGTATTTAAGTGAGTCAATGCGCGTAATCTCGAAGAATACAATCTAAAAGTATCATCGAAAGAAGCCATGCCAGTTATTGTCATCATCATTGATGAGCTTGCTGATCTGATGATGAGCGGAAATAAAAAAGAAGTGGAAGCGAGTATTACCCGTATTGCACAAAAGGCTCGAGCTGCTGGTATCCATCTTATTCTTGCAACACAACGACCTTCAGTTGATGTGATCACTGGTTTAATCAAGGCAAATGTTCCTTCACGAGTAGCCTTTACAGTCGCTTCTAATATTGATTCTCGTACGATTCTTGATTCTATTGGTGCAGAAGATTTACTTTGAAGAGGAGATATGCTCTACTTTCCCACGGGTGCTATGATGGCGAATCGTCTTCAGTGAG
>CANBWW010000033.1 GCA_947373235.1 Candidatus Altimarinota bacterium
ATTTATCGGTTCAGATCAAATGCAATATCTTGATGAAATTGTAGAAAAACGAGAGATGAATTTTAAGCGATTCGTAGATATGGTAAATAAAAATCCAGATTTTTATCCTCTCAAATTTCAACATATTGAAAAATTATCTAATTTCGCAGTTCCAGTTGTATGTAGAAGTACTGAAATTCTTGAAAAATATAAAATTCGGTTTGAAAAAGAGTCGGTAGAAATACGTCCTATTATTTCAGGAGATATTACAGAACATATTTTCTGGAAAGAGGCATATGGATGAGTGAATAAAAAAACTACTGCACAACTCATACATGCTCAGGGTTTTTATTTTGGAAATAGTCCAGAATACACGGAAGAAGAGATTCAGCTCCTTCTTAATCTTCTTATGATATAAATATGGATAAAAATGCAAAAATCTATGTAGCTGGAAGTACTGGATTGGTTGGTGGTGCTATTGTTCAAAGGCTTCAGAAAGAGTGATACACTCATGTTATTACTCAAACTCGTGAAGAGTTAAATCTTCTGGATAAAAAGGCAGTAAATGATTTTTATCAAAAAATAAAGCCAGAATATGTGATTATTTCTGCTGCCCGAGTTGGTTGAATTAAGGCCAATATGACCTATCCTGCGGAATTTCTGTATGAAAATCTAGAGATACAAAATAACCTTATTTGGTGAGCACATATTTTCGGTGTAAATAAACTACTTTTCCTTTGAAGCAGTTGTATTTATCCTCGTGAATGTCCTCAACCCATGAAAGAGGAGTATCTTATGACAGGAAAATTGGAACCAACGAATGAAGGATATGCAATTGCAAAAATCGCAGGAATGCGACTATGTGAATACATTTCTCAACAATTTGGTAAACACTTTATCTCGTGTATGCCGACGAATGTGTATGGTCCAGGAGATCATTTTGACGCTGAAAGATGACATGTTATCCCAGCGATGATACAAAGAATGCATGTCGCAAAAAGTGCTGGAGATACTACATTTTGAGTATGGTGAACGGGGAATGCTCGGCGGGAATTTCTGTATGTTGATGATTTATCCGAAGTGGTACTTTATCTTATGGAAAATTATACAGGTACGGATTTTCTCAATGTATGAACGTGAGAGGATATATCTATTAAGGAGCTTACATATATGCTCATGGATGTTATGGATTATCATCCTGAAATTATATTTGATACTTCCAAGCCAGATGGCATGCCCCAAAAACTCTTAGATGTAACAAAGCTTAGTGCGACGGGATGGAAGTATCGGACTCCACTTATCGAATGACTTAATAATACTTATGAACATTATAAAAATACTCTTATGTCTGATAAGAAATAAAATATCCTGATTTGTTGTTGATTTTTTACAATGAATTCAAAGAGCTAATATGAAGGTTTCTCGTGATACAGTCATAATGAATACTGCATTTGTAAGTTCTGATAGTTACATAGGTTATCATTCTTATATTTGATATAATTCCTTTATTACAAGAACTACGATATGAAATTACTCCTCAATAGCGAATAATGTGAGTATAGGTATGTGAGAACATGCTTTAGATGGAATATCTACAAATAGTCTATTCTATGAATATCCTTATGTTAAGTTAACAAAAAAAGATTGTATTATCTGAAATGATGTTTGGATTTGAGTTGATGTGAGCATAAGACGTTGAGTAACTATCTGAAATGGAGCAGTTATATGAGCGAACTCATTTGTAAATAAAGATATACCACCATTTGCCATTGCGGTTGGTTCACCAGTAAAAATCATAAAATATCGATTTACTCCAGAAAAAATAGCCCTTATAGAATTATCTAAATGGTGGAATGAGAAAGATATAAAAAAAGCGAAGATCATCGTACAAAAACTTGCTAACAATTAATCTTATGATAATAATCAAAATCGCTTGAGGTCTTTGAAATCAGATGTTCCAATATGCTCTCTGAAGAGTGCTTGCCATAGAAAATAATTCAGAACTAAAGCTAGATATATCTAGCTTTAAAACATATAAGCTCCATAAATATTCACTTGAAAAACTGTCAATAATTAAAAATTATACAAATAAAAAAGATATTCCATGGTATGAAAATTCTTCATCCAATAAATATATTGATTTTATTTTTCAGAAAATAAAAAATATAGCTATCTTGTGTAATCCACATCATTTCCAAGAAAAAGGGTTTGAAGTATTTAATCAAAAGATATTGGATATCTCTGATGGTACATATTTAGATTGATACTTTCAGTCGGATAAATATTTTAAGAAATATGCAGATATCATTCGTAAAGATTTTGAAGTGAGTATTCCCCCCTCTCTTGAAAATTTAGAAATGATAAAAAAAATACAAAATGTAAATGCTGTAAGTCTTCATATTCGAAGGGGTGATTACATAAAAAATATTCATACCCAATCTCTTCATGGTCTTTGTACTGATGAATACTATAAAAAATCCATTACATATATAGTAGACAAAGTTAAAAAACCAGTTTTTTTTATATTTTCTGATGATATTGAATGGGCAAAAGACAATATGAAAACAGGTTTCGAGGAGTATTACATTGATTTTAATGATGCATGAAAGAATTATGAAGATATTCGTCTCATGAAAAATTGTAAACATCATATTATTGCAAATAGTACATTTTCCTGGTGGGGAGCATGGTTGAATCCAAGTTCAGAGAAAATAGTAATTATGCCCTCGGTATGGTTTTCTGGATATACATATGATACTTCTGATTTATATCCAGATGGATGGATTCGAATTTAATTATTTCCTTTATGAAAATAGCTATTTTTTGGGATAAAAGATTTAATAATAATAAATTCCTTAATCTGAATATAGATCAGAATTTAAGTCCTTTTATTGAACTGGCAAAAGATAATGATTTTGATAATACTATTTCTTCTGATCTACTTGAGGCAAGGCAAGATAGGAATGAGTTTATAATTTTTTGTTTTCTCACATTTTCTATTTTCCATATTTGAGAATATATAAAAATGCTATGTAAATATCCAAAAAATAAAAAATATATTTTTCTTTTTGAGCCACCTGTAGTAGCTCCTATGGCCTACTACAGGCTGTTCCATCTGTTTTTTAATCGTGTTTATACTTGGAATGATAACCTTGTAGATAATAAAAAATATTTTAAATTTATTTGGCCACAATCCTACAATTCTTTGCAAGAATTTATACCCTATAATCAAAAAAAATATATTGTTTTGATGAACGCGAATAAATTTTCTTTCTGAAAATATGAATTGTATTCATCTCGAGAAAAAATTATACGATATTTTGAAAAAAATCATGTAGAATTTGATCTCTATGGTCCAGGATGGTGAAAAGCGAATCGGTATCAACGTATATTGGGGTATTCGCCATTTCCTTCATGGAAGTGAAGAGCAGAAGATAAAATAAGTACTCTATCAAAGTATAAATTTAATATTTGTTTTGAGAATATGTCAGATACTCCTTGATATATTACAGAAAAAATCTGGGATAGTTTTAAGGCAAAAATCGTACCAATCTACTGGGGAGCACCTAATATATGAGATTATATACCAGAAAATTGCTTTATTGATTATCGTGAATTTCAAAATTTTGATAAATTAGAAGGATTTCTTTCTTCCATGACTGAAGATCAGTATATGTTGTATATAAAAGCAATCGAAGAGTTTCTACAAACTGAAAAAGCCAAGAAATGGTTTGATAAGAATTGGGCTACTAACTTTCTGAAAAATGTTTAATGATAAGGAGCCTCTGGTTTCTATTATTCTCCCAACTTTTAATCCTGTAAAAGAGTGGATTGAATTGGCTATAAGATCAGTTTTGTTTCAAGATTATAAAAATTTTGAGCTTATTGTTGTTAATGATGCTTGACCACAGGAAGTTCTATCTGTAATAGGTCCTTTATTATCCTCAGATCCTCGTATTCTCCTCATAGAGAATGTAAAAAATATGTGACTTGCTGATAGTTATAATATAGGAATTAAGCGTTCACGATGATTATACATTGCAAGAATGGATCATGATGATATTTGGTCAGACCCAGCTAAGCTCAAAAAACAAGTAGATTTTATGGACAATAATCTTGAATATGCACTTTGTGGTACGGCCCTAACAACAATAGACTTTGAATGAAATATTTTAGATACCGTATCGGTAAGGATATGAGATCAAGAAATTCGTAAACACATATTGAGAGATTCTCAGTTTGCTCACCCATCTGTATTAATTCGAAGAGAAGCTCTGGATAAAGTATGATGGTATAATCCATTTTGGAATTATGCTGAGGATTATGAACTATGGTTACGTATAGGGAAGGTATATAAATTCGCCAATTTACCGGATAATTGTTTATATTATCGAATCAATCCAAATGGTGTAAGTAGTACAAAGTCTTTTAAACAAAGATGGAAATGACTCTTGCTTACATGGAAATATCGTAATGACTATCCAAACTTCTATATTGCAATGATGCTTAAAATTCCTTATGTTTTTTTGCCAAGAAAACTTTCTAAACTTATTCTCAAGTATATAAAAAAATAATGATTCCCACCGTCTCCATCTGTATTGCTGCTTACAATGTAGAGGCCTATATTTCAGAATGCCTTCTCAGTATTTTTGAGTTTGAAAAAATAATCTCAAAAGAAATCATCATAGTGGATGATTGCTCATGAGACAATACTGTAAAAATTATAAAATCTATCATAGAGGAATATAGTGATCAAAAAATTATTTTGATTGAAAATCAAAATAATTTATGACCGGCAGGAAGTTATAATAAGGCAGTTCAAAAATCCAATGCTCAATATATCACATTTCTTGATTCTGATGATTTTCTGATTCACTCATGATTATCAAAAAAAATCGAAATCATGGATAAAAATTCAGAGTTAGAAGTTATTTATGCTAATGGTGTATTTTTCGAAAGAGGTATACAGGGTTTACAGATCCAGAATCATATGAACAGTCTGCTTCATGGAACAATTGGAGATATTAAAAAAAAGCTCTATACAACCATTCCGATGCTATCTGTGTCTTGTAGTATAATAAGGAAAGATTTCTTTGATCAAATTTGAGGATTTGATCCATCTTGTCAGTCAAATGATTGGGTTCTGAATATTCGAATATTTCAACATTTAACATCCAGGAACAATTTTTCATACGTGCTTGATCCAGTTTTTGCATATCGAATGCACGATAAGAATATTTCCAAGGATCAAAATAGAATGATTAATCTTCTGAGTGAGGTTGTGGATATATATATTCCCAAAGAATATAGAAATATCCAATATGGAAATATTTATTTTTTTACCAGTCTCAACTACCTGACTCAGTATGATTATCTAAAGGCACTTCGATTTTTTAGAAAATCTCTCTCTTTTGATTTTCGTATTTTTCGTATACCTGTTTTCATGGTTGCTATTTTAACTCCAACGGCGTTTATTATAAAATGCTTTCCGAAGTCTTTTACTTTTCTAAAAAAGATGATACAAAGATTGTCAGATTTTTATACTAAATCATAAATG
This sequence comes from Candidatus Altimarinota bacterium, assembly GCA_947373235.1. GTDB lineage: Bacteria > Patescibacteriota > Gracilibacteria > BD1-5 > UBA2023 > CANBWW01. The sequence continues at coordinate 5,537 of CANBWW010000033.1, forward strand.
AAATCCACCATTCCTGTACACTCTTAATGTTTATTTTATTTCCCATAATCCGAAATGGGAATCTTTCTATAGGATTGATCCATATTCCAAGTTTAAGGAAATTCAAAACTGGATATAAAACTTTCCGGAGAAGTTCCCAGGCTATTGTTAAGCTTGCATAGATAAAAGAGTGAAGCTGGTAGACTCTTTTTATATTGGTCCATGTAAGCTTATGCCACCTATAACTATAATTTCCACTTGTTCTCTTTAGGAGATGTAAGGTGAGGGATTCATCCAGATTGTATATCTTCTTCTCTCCATTACAGAGATTATTCTTCAGTGAATAGGCATCACACATATACTCCGTTTCTTTTGTGTCATATCGAAATGTTCCATTATTCCGAAAAAGCAGAGATGGATGAATCGTATAATAATTTTCCTTTCCAAGGAAATATTCAAAATACTTTCTATCAGCCTCATAATACATAATAGTTTTTGTACCACAACCAACGTACTCTTTATGGACCTCTAGAAATTGTACTTGTTTTTCTATTTTTCCTGGATGCCATATATCATCATGATCTTGTATGGCTATATATCCTCATTTTGCTTCCCCCAGAAGTATATTCAGTCAATTATACGGTCCTATATTTTCACTATTTTTTATTAGCTTTATTTTCTGTTTCGGATCTTTTGGGAAATAGATACTTATATCTTGGTGTGAAGCATTGTCAAAAATCAAAATCTCTGTGTTGTCGTACGTTTGCTCGATGCAACTTTTGAGCGTATTTCTGAGGTACTCTCCAGGATTATAAGTCACGATCAGAATGGATACAAGATTTTTATCGGACATATTTTTTTATAAAAGTAAGTATTTTTTCTTGAAATTGCTCTTTTGAAAATGTTTCTGCGTGTTTTCTGATTATTTGTTTCTCAAATGAAAGTTTTTCAAATCTTTCTATTGCTTCATTCAGGGCCTCAGGAGTTTGAGGGGTGAAAAATATTCCTGTTTTTCCATCGATCACGGTTTCGAGAGCACCTCATTTTCCATAAGCAATGATTGGGGTTCAAATGGACATAGCCTCAAGTGGCACGAGTCCAAAATCTTCTTCTGGTGGGAAAAGAAAAGCTTGAGCATTTGCTATGAGACTATTTTTTTCCTCATTTGATACACGAAATTTCCACTTAATATTCGGTTTTGATTTTTTTTTGAGTTCACGAAAAAGGGGAGTATCCGTTGCTGTACAGAGAATGAGATATTTTTTATTTTTATTAAATGTATCCACCAAAAGATCGAATTTTTTATAAGGAATACATCGGCCAACACTGATATAATAATTTCCTATTGTATTTTTTGTACTTTTTTGCTCTTGGTTATCTATTCCAGGATAGATAACCTCACTTTCTTTTTTATAATATCTATGAATACGATCTTGAGTATTCTTCGAGTTGGCTATAAAATAATCTACTGCATCAGCTCAATTTTTATCCACTTTTTGCATCCATGATTTTACTACACGAAATATATATTTTACAAGTGGATTCAATACTCCAAATTCCATCATATCTTCATACTCTTTCGCATGACTCCAATAGTATCTTATAGGCGTATGACAATATACTATAACGGGTGTACTCTGATTTTTTTGTCTCCATTTTCCAAGGGATACTTGCTTGGATTCGGCACTGGAAGAACAAAGAACTAGGTCGTATTTCGAGAGATCAAAACTTCGAAATGCCCATGGACGAAGAACCCCAGAAAGTTTATGTTTTTTATTAAAAAATGGGATTTTCTGAAGCCAGCTTGTGTAGATTTTTCTTCCTTTCAGCATCGGATGTTCCATAAAAGAAACACTGGTATAGATGTCTGCTTCGGGAAATAATTCGAGAAGATGTGACAGGACGAGTTCCGCTCATCCAAAATCAATAAGCCAGTCGGCAACGATGGCTATTTTTTTCTCAGAAAATGGTTTTGTTTTTAAATGCTCTTTCATAGAATGATGTGAATTATATATAATTCATGATGAATTCAAAACCGAAAATAGCAATCCTTCATGATGCATTCTTGTATCGTGGCGGATGAGAACGACTCGTCACACTGATGGCAAAGTCACTCGATGCAGATCTGATCGCATGATTTTTTTCAGAAGGCAGTTTTGATCCTCGAGAATTGGGTTTTACAGGAAATATTATCCCACTCGGAAAGCCAGTATTCAAGAAGGGAATTCGACATATCGTTTTAAAATGGAGATTTTTCTGGAAAGCGAATATCTTATCTCAGTACGATATTGTCATCTTTTCTGGTGATTGTCTTGGAGCGATTCGACATCTTTGAGATGCAAAGTGAGTCTATTATTGTCATACACCACCACGATATCTGTATGATTTTCGGAGTCAGTATCTTTTGAAACTTCCTTTTTTTGTTCGCCCTTTTTTTGCTATTGCATTTTCGTATTTCGCTTCTGTATATGAAAAAAATCTTTCGAAATTTTCTCAAATTTTTACCAATTCTCGAAATGTTCAGCAGCGACTGGTTCATTTTACAGGATTTTCTTCTGAGATTATCTATCCTCCGACGGATACAGATTTTTTTTCTCCAAAAAATAGTTTTCAAAATCTTCAAACTCCTTTTGCTGCAAAAGATTATTTTTACTCTTGGGCACGTCTTTCTCCACCAAAAAGGGTAGATATTATTGTAGAAGCATTTATGAAAATGCCTGAAAAAAATCTCGTATTGAGTTATGGAAAGAACGATCCGATGAAAGATGAAATCCTGAAAAAAATACAAGGAAAGAAAAATATTTTTGCCATTGAGGCTCCATCTGATGATATACTTCTCAGTTTAATACAGAGTGCAGTTGGATCTATTTACATTCCGGTAGATGAAGATTTTGGTATGTCACCGGTTGAGTCGATGGCGTGTGGAACTCCCGTTATCGGTGTGAACGAAGGTTGACTGTTAGAAACAGTAATTGATGGTGAGACCGGAAAACTCATCGAAATAAAAAATAAACATGCTGGAGTCCAATCACTCCAAACCGTTGTAGAGATGACTCATTCAGACGAGTGGAAAGCTATGAGTGATCATTGTCGGGAGCGTGCACAGGATTTTTCTCTTGAAAAATTCCAAGAAAAGTTACAATCTTCATTACACATTTCGATTTCCAAAAAATAATTTTTACTTATGACTATTCTTGCGATCACATCGATGTATGCAAACCCGCTCCATCCTGGACATATTGAGTGTTTGGATCTTTCGAAATCGGAAACGGGTGCAGATGAACTCTGGGTAATCGTAAATAATGATAAACAAGCTGAACTCAAACGTGGAGTCAAAAGTTTTCAAAATGAGGAATTTCGTATGCAGGTGGTAGAATCACTGAAGCCAGTTGACCGTGTATTTCTTGCTATCGATCAGGATGGAAGCGTGTGTGAAAGCTTGAAATTCCTTATTCAAGAAGCAAAATCCACATGAAAATATGATGAGATTATTTTTACAAAATGATGAGACCGTTTTGCAAGTGAAATCCCTGAAGCAGTTCTTCTTCGTACCGAATGAGTTCGAATCGTCGATGGACTCTGAGTAAAAACGCATAATTCGAGCGATATGATCAAAAATGTCCTGAATACTGCAGATGAAAAAGATCTCGAAAAGAAAGTTGCGGCGCTTCCAAAAGAAATGACTGAGTGAAATTATCTCGAAATAGGGAATCGACCGTGGGGAATCTATTATGTGATGGAAGATAGTCCACTCTATAAAGTGAAAAAAATTATCGTGAATCCAGGTCACAGACTATCTCTTCAGTCGCATGAACTGAGAAGTGAACATTGGACGGTGGTTTCTGGTATTGCGACTGTCGATATCCGTGATCCAGAGTTCAAAGAAATCGAGCAAAAAAAAGTGCTTCGTACCAACGAGTCTTGCCATATCCCCCTTCGCCATCTTCATCGGCTTGCGAATACTCATACAGAGCCACTCGTGATCGTGGAAGTTCAGTGTGGAGAGTATACGGGTGAGGATGATATTGTACGTTATGAAGATGATTTCTGAAGAAAGTAATTTTCCTTTATTCCTATAGTTTTTAAGAATTTATGCATTTTTTCTCTCTCGACATCTATAACGGGAAATATGCAGATTTTCTG
>CANBWW010000034.1 GCA_947373235.1 Candidatus Altimarinota bacterium
AGCGAATGGAGTGGTCCAGGAAGCGAGTCCACTGGAATCAGAAGTGAGGACTTTTCCAGATCCTTGTGTTCCATCATTTATTTTTATCTGTCCTGCTACTTCGAGTTTTGCTGAGGGAGAAGAGGTTCAGATACCTACATTTCACTGAGGGGATGAGATCGATCCGTCGAGTCCATTTCAAAAAATGAGATTTCAAATATTGAGTTGATTGGAACCATAAGCATTTGGAAAACCAGTATTTGGACCAATCGCTATATTCAGACTTCCAGAAGAAAGATTATACGCACCAGCAACTCCTGCATTTGTACCGATGAGAACATTATTATCTCCATTTTGCAAAGATGATCCAGCATGATCACCAAAGGCTACATTGGAACTTCCTTGGTTGATAAAAAGTGAACCATATCCGATCGACGTATTGCTACTTCAGGAAATATTGGATTTTAGAGAACCCCAACCAAGACTCGTATTCGCACTTCCAGATATATTGGAAAAAAGTGCATTTCCTCACAAAGTTGTATTCCCGATACCGGAAAGATTATTCAGGAAAGCCGAAACTCCGTTCACGGTATTTGAAAGGATATTTCCACCTCACCTTCAGAGTGTGAGTCCATTGATCAAAATATCTGCATTCACGTCCAAAAGAGCACCTGGAGTATTTGTTCCAATACCGATTTGTACACCATCGTTATAGATTAATCCTGTATGGATCCAGTCAGTTCCATCATATCGAAGCGTATCACCAGAAACGGATCCAGGAATCATAAAGCTACTCGCAATTCCTGGGGATACACAGATAGGTGTTCCATCGGATTTAAATCCACCAACTACTTTTCATGCTCAGTTACAATTCGTTTCACTCGAAAAAATATTCGTAAAATAACCATAATACGTTCATCCATATGTTTCTCCACTCGGAGTCGTCGTTGGATAAGTCAGGGCAAAAATATTTTCTTCATTTAAAAAGAAGAAAATAAAGAATACAATGAGGAAACGAGAAGGGAGAAAGTGACGCATAGAAGGAAATTGAAAAATTATTGAAGAATATTTGCCAGACCAGGTGGTGGATCTCATACAAGACGTGAATCATAATCGATCACAAACGATGCATTATCAAAACGTGAATCATCGTATGGAACTGATTTTTGAGTTGGATCGGTCGAGTCATATGTTCTGAAATAATTCAGATCATATTTTTGTGCAGTGACATCGGTACATTCATTGATAACGACAGGACAGACGGAAGGATTTTGCATCGCTCATCCGATCGTATTTTTTGAGATCAAAGCTCACTTGATATATAGTTGTTCTGCTGGGATACTCCATGCACCACCGTCTATATAAGGATGGATCGTTCCACTGGTTTTTTCACCAGAATAAACGACTCACTCAGCATAGATAAAAGCATAGATTCTTTTCACTTTATCAGAAATAATCACATTTCCACCATTTCCATTTTTATCTTTTAGAACGATCAAAGCGCGCGGATGTGTTGCATTGATATCACCGATATAGGATTGATCAAGAAAAACATCTCATCCAGTCACTATGATAGAATCTTTCGTAGCGGGCCATGTCCAAGAAATACTCGTATCGAGATCTCCGTTGATCATCATATAATTAAATATATTTGGATACGGATCAGATAAGATATTTGGATCAATATTTCGACTCATCAAAGAAACATTTTTTTGTATAGTGTTGAGTATATCTGCATGATTCACTCAAGAAAAAATATACCCCACTTGTTGATTTGGAAGATCAAATATCCGACTTCCAGCAACGGAACCAACAATCGCGATTTTTCCTATAAAATTGACTCAAACTCCATCTAAAGTAATACCCGTTTGAGAAGTATTGGTAACGGCAGAGTCGATCACTACATCACCAGCATTGGCATAAAAAGGAATCCAGCCAAGTGTGTGGCTATATCAAAATCCTTGTATCAAGGCAGTTGAAGGATCATAGTATACTCATGATCCACCATCGATCGTTGCCCCAGAAAGCATTATCCAACCAGCATTTTGACTCCATGCATACCCAGTCACTGGGCAAACAAGCCCAGGATTTCGAAACACTTCGTCACTACAAACAATCTGAGGCTTATCGACATTCGCAACTTCATGAGAAAAACTTACCCAACCAACATTTCCAAGCCAGAAACTTCCTGAAAGGTATCCAGATGTATCGATCGTACTCGAAGATCCAGAATCAACAGGATCAATGTCGAAAAGAACTTTTCCAGGATGGCCACCCATCCAGCTAGTATCAGTATTAAAAAATCATTTTATATGAAAAAATTTTCCAGCACCGATCGCATCAAGTACGAAAAATGATAGAAAAAAAACGAAGATGATCGCAAAGAATATTTTACGATTCATAAAAAATGATTAAGCTTTCAGAAATGAGAATTTCAAAAAGTTGATAGAATAGCAAGAGTATAAGGAAAACATGGAAAAATCATATCAAAAAGTATAGCGAAACAGAAAATCTATTTTATTGTATAATTATTTTGCACATATGCACATTTTTGAAATGTCATTTTTCGGTATAAAAATAGCACCAACTTGGTATGGACTTATGTATGCGATAGGATTTTGAGCAGGTTATTGGTTCGTGAAAAAGTATGGAAAAATAAAACAAAAAGACCTAGAAAATCTCCTGACATATATATTTTTTTGAGTAATTCTCGGATGACGTATCGGATACATTATTCTCTATAATTTAGATTATTATTTTCATCATCCGCTCGAAATATTTGCTGTATGGAACGGTGGTATGAGCTTTCATGGTGGAGCTATCTGAGTAATCATAGCTATGATTTTTTTTGCTCGAAAATACAAATATAAGATATTCGATATATCTGATCCGATCGTAACTATACTTCCCTTCGCTCTTGGTCTTGGTCGAATTGGAAACTATATAAATGGTGAATTACTTGGTTTTTATCCATATAATTGACCCTTTTCCATAGTGAAAGATGGGATCTCACACTTTCCGAGTACTCTTTTGGAAGCTTCTGGTGAAGGTTTTTTACTTCTCTTGATCATGCTTAGTTTTTTCTTTTGGGATAAGTATCAAAAAAAGAATCCGCAATCCGAACTCTCTTTTTATGAAAAAAGAGGCTTTCCCTCTTTTCTTTTTCTCATGGGATACGGATTTTTTCGACTCTTTGCAGAATTTTTTCGTCTGCCAGATATACAGATCGGATACCTTTCTGGAACGAATTGGATAACACTCGGAATGGTCTATACGCTCCCTATTTTTATTATAGCACTTTGGGTACAATATAAAATCAGGAAAGAATCTATATAATCTCGGCTTGATCTTTTCCAGGAAGAAAAAATCCAATTCCCGTATAGTTTTTTATCATAACAAACTTATTCCAACGAGCGATTGCTGCATTTGTTTTCTTAAATCTGGAACGCATAACACGTTCGTATTCGATAATAAAGTCTCGAATATAGACGAAATATTCTTGTTTTTGAAGCTCAGGAATCTGCATAGAAAGCTTCATAAGAAATGAAAACTGATCCTGAAGACGCATATTATGTTCGAGAATATCATAGATAGAACGAGTTGATTCGATCATCACTTCTGTATGGATTTCTATCAGTCGAGCAAACGCCTCTTTTTTATCGACATATGGTCGCATCACTTCTACCAATGCTGGAACTTTTCCGGCTTTTTTAAGAAAAAGATCGACGATTGAATTTTCTTCTTTTTTCATTTCTCTCGAAAGAAATAGATAAAAACCTATATAGAGAGCCAAGAGAAAAGCAAGAAATATAAGGAAAAAAGACATAGGAAGAAAGTGAATTATGATGACACTATAACTTCTTATTTCTGTTTTTCAAGAACATATTGAAAAAAGGGATTTTCATCGTATACTTCGATGAAATAAATCAGAGTTTCTCTTCATTTTTTTCTCTATGCGCCGACAGGAAATGGCAGAATCTATATTTATGCCCATAATAGAACTGAGTGGAATTGTCGGAATATTTTTCGCAAGTTATTTCTTACGATCCATTACCGATGGTATACCATTCGTACAGTTACGAATACCATCGATCAGTGAAATCCAATTTATTCCATTTGTATTTTTTGGAGCACTTTTTTGGTGGGCAGTTTTCTCGAATGGATGACTCTATAAATATAAACCTGGTTATCCGATTTTTGAACAGATTATCAGCGTTATCAAACAGAGTGTTCTTTGGTTTTTTCTCTATATTGGATTTGTATATCTTACTACCAATTTTGTTTTTCAAAAAGAAATACCTCGGTTGATTATCATTTATGTATGGATATTTGCAACCATATTTTCTATTACTCTTCGTATTATACTTCATACGGTTATGGGTATACTTTATAAAAATGGCTACGTGGAAAAAAGGATGATTTTTGTTATTAATGATGGTAATGAATCACCTTATGCTCTGGAGAAGAATGAATTTTGTGAGTATATTTTTCTAGGAAAAAAGGATGAGGAGAGTATACAAGAGTCTATTCGAAAAAAGGAAGTGGATACCGTTTTTTTTCTCGGTTGATCTATGGAATCGAGATTCATACAGGAAATTCTGAAGCTCACAACCATATATGGTGTGACATTTTCATATCCGAAAATACTTCCCTCTCTCTATTCCCGACCAAAACACGAAAGTTTTATAGGAAATATACCCGTAGTTGAAAGCTCATCGGTTTCGATCTCCCCATGGGAACGTATTCTCAAAAGAACTCTCGACATCATCGTTTCATTTTTTGGACTTATTCTCCTGTTTCCTCTGTTTTGTTTTATAGCCTTCTGTATAAAACTCGAAGATCCTTCAGGTCCTGTGTTTTTTAAAAATCGGAGAATAGGATTTGGTGGAAACGATTTTTTTCTCTACAAATTTCGATATATGTATTGGAAATACAGTATAAAAGACGCTTACTGAGTAGACAAAAAAGATGATGAAGCTCTGAAATATGAAGAATCTCTCAAGATAGAAAATGACACTCGAAAGTGACCACTCTATAAAATAGAAAATGATCCTCGGAAAATGAAAGTTGGTAAGATTCTAGAAAAATTCTCTCTCGATGAACTTCCACAACTTATAAATGTCTTCATCGGAAATATGTCACTCATCGGTCCACGCCCTCATCAACCTCGAGAAGTCGAGCTTTATGAAGAACATCATTATCAAGTTCTCATCATCAAGCCTGGAATTACCGGAATGGCTCAAGTCTATGGCAGAGAAAAAAATACATTCGAAGAAGAGGTCTCACTCGATACCTACTACATAGAGCACTACTCCCTTCTTTTAGATCTTTTGATTCTTATTCGAACGATTGGTGTAGTTTTCTTACGAGCATTTCACTAAAATAGTTTTACAAAAACGCAGAAATCCATACTCTGTATGTATCAGAATAGATTTTTTAATTCCTTATTTTGATATAATAATATTTTTCTATGTCTGACTTTCCAAAACAATACGATCCAAAATCTTTCGAGATAAAAATACAGGCCCTCTGGGAAGAGAAAAAAAGTTTTGAACCACAAGAATCTCGAACGGGAAACACATTTTATATTCCGATTCCTCCTCCAAACGTAACAGGAAATCTCCATATCGGGCATGCACTGGCTCTCACACTCGAAGATATCATGGTGCGATATCATCGTATGAAAGGTGATGCGACTTTGTGGGTTCCATGAACAGATCACGCAGGTATAGCAACGCAGGCAAAAGTAGAAGAACGCCTCTCGAAACAAGGGATTTTTCGAAAGGAAATAGGACGAGAAAAATTTCTCGAAGAAATGTGGAAATGGATGTGAGAATACCGTGGAAATATCTCCAATCAAATCAAGAGAATGTGAGCTTCAGTAGACTGGTCACAAGAAAGGTTTACACTCGATACTGGGATGAATTCGATCGTAGAAGATACCTTCGTAGACCTCTATAATAAGTGACTTATATACCGTGGCGAGTATATGGTAAACTACTCCCCTGCTCTCGAATCCGTAATTTCAGATATAGAAGTAGAGTACCAAGAAATCGAAGAAAAGATGTACTACATAAACTACTTTGTCTCTGGGTCAGATAAAGAAATACTCGTAGCAACGACTCGTCCAGAAACTTTGCTCGCCGATCAAGCAGTTGCCGTTCATCCGAAAGATAAACGATATAAAAAACTCATAGGACGTTCAGTAATCCTTCCGATTTTAAATAAAGAAATACCGATCATTGCAGATGAGATGGTCGATATGGAGTTCTGAACATGAGTCGTGAAAATTACTCCAGCACATGATCCCGCTGATTTTGAAACTGCAAAAAGACACAAGCTTCGCACGGATATATCAGTAATCGACCGAAGTGGGAAGATGAATAAAAATGCTGGGATTTTTGCAGGACTCGATGCAGCTACCAATGCCAGAGAAAATATCGTAGAACTTCTCAGAAGCAAAGGAAATCTCGTAAAAATCGAACCATATCTCCATAAAGTTGGATTTTGTAGTCGTGGAAAATGTCGTGTAGAAACGATCATCTCGACTCAGTGGTTTATCCGAGCGAGTGAGATGGCAAAAAAAGTCATCACTGGATATGAAAATGACGAATTTAAAATCATACCGGAAAGATTTGAAAAGACTTTCGAAGACTGGATCTACAATCTTCGTGATTGGTGTATATCTCGTCAGCTCTGGTGGGGTCACCAAATTCCTGCATACTTTCATAAGGAAACAGGAGAACTCATCGGGGTTACAAGAGATCCTTCTGAGCTCATAGAAAAATATGGAGCAGAAAATATACGTCGTGATGAAGATGTTCTCGATACTTGGTTCTCTTCTGGACTCTGGCCATTTGCAGTTCTTGGTTGGGAAAAACTTTCACCGAACGAACTTTTTCAGAAATTCTATCCAGCAAATGTGCTCGAAACTGGATATGATATCCTTTTCTTTTGGGTTATTCGTATGCTGATGATGGGGTATGAATTCACTGGAGAAACACCATTTAAAACGATATATCTGCATGGACTTGTATTCGATGATACTGGTCGAAAGATGAGTAAAAGCTGGGGGAATGTCATCGATCCACTCGATGTGATAGAAAAATATTCGACTGACGCTCTGAGACTCTCTTGTGTCCTCGGAAATACACCAGGAAATAATCTCAACTTCTCGATAAAAAATGTAGAAGAATATTCTCTGTATCTCAATAAATTTTGGAATATTATCCGATTTGTCTGGATGAATATCGGAGATATAACCGAAGAAAGAGATACGATCGAAAAACGCATCTTAAAAAATAAATCAGACCTCCTTCCATATGAACGATGGATCCTCTCCCGTCTTTCTCAGACAATACAAACAGTGACAGAATGAATGGAAGAATCAACTTTCTCTTCAAGTTGACTCGAACTCCTCTCATTTATACGAGATGAGTTTGCAGACTTTGCCATCGAAGCATATAAGATAGAGAAAAATAAAAGTACACTTGGAAAAGATGTCCTCTCGCTCATAACACTCGATATACTCGCACTCCTTCATCCATATGCACCACATATAACAGAAGCCCTTTATGGATCTGTAACAAGTGGGAAACTCCTCGTGACAGAAGCATGGCCAGTGACAAATATAGAGGTAGAGACATCGAGTGAAAAGAGTATGACTCGTATTTTTGATATCGTCCGTGTCATACGAAATATCCGAGCAGAGTCGAAAGTTCCACCTTCAGAACTGCGTGATATACACATAGTTCCACCCTCGATATATCTCTCAGAAATCGAAGCAAATGCTTCTCTCATAACGGGTATGACTCGATCTGGAAATATAGTTATAGGAGAAAAACCAGGAAAAGGAACTGGATTTGCTTATGGAGTCATCCATGGTATCGATATATATGTAGACGCAAGTATCGATGAATCAAAGATAGATGAGGAAAGGAATCGTCTCTCGGAACAAATCACTATGAAAAGAGAGTACCTCCGAACTCTGACTGCAAAACTGAAAAATAATGCCTTTGTATCCAATGCTCCCGAAAAAGTAGTTCGTATCGAAATGGAGAAAAAAAATCAGGTACAACTCGAACTCTCAAAACTCGAAGAGAAATATACATCGATCGGAGGTGAATAAGCATCGTTTTGATTCCAAAAAACACTGGGAAATTCCCAGTGTTTTTTATGAGTTCAAGTTTTACTTGAGTTTTGCCTCTATACTATCCAGACGTTTTTTCAGAGCTTCATTTTCTGATTTTAGATCATCAATCTCTTTTTGTTGAGATTGAACCTTTTGGTCTATTTCTTGAAGTCATTTCGTCAACCATGGAATGATTTTGGTATACTCGATCGATTTGTATCACTCAAGATCAGTATGAACAATAGATGGGAAAATCTGTTCCATCTCTTGTGCAATAAATCCATATTGAAGAACTCAGGCTTCCCCACCATGTTTTTGTCAGAGTTTATTCCAATCATACGAAACAGGACGAAGTGTATCGATCATAGTCATAGCAGATCCAAGGGAAATAACATTTTGTTTAAATCGAGCATCCGATGTCAGAGCTACTCAGTTCGCACGAACTGTTCCTATAGCATTTATATCACCATTAACTTCAAGTTTATAGGCAGGATTCGTTTTTCAGATACCTATATTTCCAGCAGGTGCTCAGACCGATCCATTGAGTCCAGTTCCAAAAATCAGATTCCCTATATTCAACTGGTTTGAACCATTAGAAATTGGGCTTGCGGTACTATAACCAAGGAGAATATTATTATCACCATTAATAGTAGTACTTATACTTGCACCAAGAAGAACGTTATTATTTCCTGTCATTACCACTCAAGCATTTGATCATAAAGCAACATTATAACTTCAAGTTGAGTTACCTGCAAGTGCATTATTTCATAGTGCAGTATTATCTGTACCAGTAGTATTGGCAAAAAGAGCAGTAACTCAATTAGCAATATTATTATTACCAGTAGTATTTTTATAAAGTGCACTCGAACCGTTCGCAATATTATTATTACCAGTAATATTAGAAAGAAGACTAGCATTACCAAAAGCAGAGTTTGAGCTTCCATTCGTATTCGACGAAAGGGATTGATATCCAAGCGCTGTATTACTATTTCAAGTTTTATTAAACCAAAGTGCTTGTCTTCCTACAGCCACATTCCAAGATCATCCCGTATTATTTTCAAGAGCATTCGCACCAAGAGCTGTATTATTGGTTCAATTATTCCAAAAAAGTGCAGAATTACCAATGGCAGTATTATAAGATCAAGTTGCATTTAGAAAAAGTGCACCCGCTCAAAGTGTTGTATTCGTCGAAACAGCTCATCATCCTTCTCAGACCGTAACACCATTCACAAGAGCATCACCGTTTATATCCAATCTTGCTTGAGGAGAACTGGTACTAATACCTATATTTCCATTAACTTGATTTATGAAAAATGGTATGATAGTAGATCATGATGCATTTTGTGAAAACAAACGGAAATTATTGGTTGCATCAACATCAATATTCCAAGTAGAATTTGCTTGTCATGTAGGATTTATTCCTGTAT
>CANBWW010000035.1 GCA_947373235.1 Candidatus Altimarinota bacterium
AAGCTGCAAACTGGATAATATACGGCTGAGAGGAAAGTTCTCATCACTTTGTAGCGAAACCCGTCGTTTCTGTATCCCAAACACAGATTTTCATAATTCAAATGGAGTGAGAAAATAGAGCTTGCTCGAATTTTCGAGCAAAATGCAGAATTAAGAGTTCGAAGCACTCATAAGAAAACAAATGGAGTGAAGAAATAGATTGAGTTAAGTGAGTAATAGAAATAAAATTTCTAAAAAACAAGAAATTCAAGAAAGAAAAAACTTTTCGAAGTGAGCTTACTATAAGTAAGCGATCAAGAAAAGTTTTTTCTGACGAGGAAGTTCGCCGTTTTTCAGGAATTTTTCTAATGAAATTTCTTATAATCAAAACTCTTCATATCAGTATCAATTCGACGAATAATATCGAGAATCACACCAACGACGATGATCAGTCCAGCACCAGAGATAAGAAAATCAATTTTGGAAGTTCCAGCCATATCGAAGAGACCAAATTGGTCATTTATTTTCGTCATAAGGTATGGAAAGACAGCAATCAAGGCGAGGAATCCACCTCCGAAGAAGTTGAGACGATCTGATACTTTCTGAAGAAAAGTTGCTGTCTCTGTACCAGGACGAACACCAGGAATATATCCTCCACGTTTCTGGATATTTTCTGCTACTTCTTTGGTGTTGAAAGTGATAGAAACATAGAAGAAGGCAAATCCAAGAACCAAAAGTGCATACACCGCAATATAGATCCATCCAGGATTTTGCATAGAAAGATTTGCAACTAGCCAGTTCCCTATATCTTGAACACGACCACTTGAGCGACGTGCCATAATCTGACCGATCAAAGAAGGAAAAGTAATCAGTGCAACGGCGAAGATAATAGGAACCATACCAGCCTGATTTACACGAATCGGAAAGTATGATCGTTCATCTCGTCCCGTTCGAGTATAGATAAGTGGAACCTTTCTATATCCTTCTGTAAATTTTACGATCACATAGATTACAGCAACTGTCAGAAGTGTCAGAAAGGCTAAAAGCGTGTAGTTCTGAGCATTTATATACCCCAGAATATGTTGAGGAACTCCCGCAAGTACACCAGCAAAGATGATAATGGAAGTTCCATTTCCAATACCAGATTCTGTTATGAGATCACCGAGCCAGAGAAGGATCATGGTTCCAGAAGTGATAAAAATCATAGCTGGCAGAACCGTACCGAGGAAGTCTTTTGTATCGATAATCGGTGTCGCTGTTCCAGTTCCAACAAGAGTATTGAGAAGATAGATCATCCCATAACTTTGAGCAAGTGCGAGAGGAACGGTGAGATAACGAGTATAGTTATTTAATTTCTTTTGTCCTTGTTCTCCTTCTTTTTTGAGAGATTCAAGTGAAGGAATGATCACTGCAAGAAGCTGAATAATGATAGTGGCATTGATATATGGTGCCAGCCCCATAAGAATAATCGAGAAGCTCTCCAGTCCACCACCCATAATCGATCCAAAAAATGCAAGCTGTGTATTTGCATTGAGTTTTTCAGTATAGAGCTCAAGAAGTCCAACATTGACTCCAGGTACAGGAATAGCTGAAAGAAGTTTATAAACCGCAATTATACCAAGAGTAAAAAGGATTTTTTTTCTGATATGTTCAGTAGCCCAGATTTTTTTTACGCTTGCAATCATAGAAGAGAGGATAAAGGTACGAAATAGAAATCCACGATATTGTAGGGAAAAGAATAGAAAAAGCAATGGATTTTTCCCCTTTATATTGCTTTATAAAAGCCCCTCTTTCGAGGAGCTTTTCAATTTTTATATTTAGTTATTTGCAGTTCCTCCTGCTTTTTCAATTGCTACTTTTGCTGATTCTGAATAAGCATCAGCAGTAACCTCTACTTTTTTTGAAAGTTTTCCTGAACCAAGAACTTTCAGAAGTTTTCCCTTCGCTCGGATCACACGACGTTCATAGAGAACTGCGTAATCAACGGTAGTTATACCTTCTTCTGCAAGCTTTTCGATCTGAGAAAGATTCACAATCACGTATTCTGTAGGATTGTAAGCAGTGAAACCTCGTTTCTTTGGAGTACGTCGGAAAAGTGGAGTTTGTCCTCCTTCGAAAGTAGGATAACGTTTTGCTCCCGTACGAGAATTTTGACCATTCATACCACGTCCAGAAGTACCTCCGATACCAGAACCAACACCACGAGCTACACGAGTTCGGCGTTTTGTAGATCCAATATTTGGAGCAAGAGAAGAGAGAGAAATCATAGGAATTTTTTTAGAGTTTAGAGAGAGAATATCCCTTCAAAATTATGCAGCCTTTTTAGAACGAACTTTTTTTGTTTCTGTTGTTTCAGAAGAAGTTTCTTTTTTCGTAAAGTTTACCACAAGATTCGCAGGTTTCAGAGAAGAAAGAGCCTTGAGGGCAACACGAGCATTGGTAATCTTGTTTGGAGCACCGTGTTGTTTGGCGATGACATCCTTGATACCAGATACCGCAAATATTTTACGAATGGCACCTCCAGCAATAATACCAGTACCAGTGTGAGCTGGATGAAGATAGAGAGATGAAGACTTAAATTCAGCCATAACATCATGAGCAATCGTTCCATTTACAATCGTAAAAGTGATAAGATTTTTCTTCGCATCACGGATTGCTTTTTCGATCGCTCCTTGTACTTCTCCTGATTTTCAAATACCCAGACCGATACGTCCTTTTCCATCACCAATAACGATAGAAGCTCGGAAACGAATCTGGCGACCACCAGCGGTTACACGAGTTACACGATCGATCGCAAGAAGCTCTTCTTTAAATTCTTTATCTTCTTCACGAGCTCCATTTCGACCTCCACGGCGATCTCCACCATTTCGTGGACGATCTCCTTGTGGACGAGCTGGACGGTCAGAAGAAGTGGTTACTGGAGTAACTGGAGCTTCTTCTGTGTGAGTAACAGGAGTTTGAGTTTCAGGATTTGTGTTCTGAGTATCTGACATACAGAAAAGAAAGTTAGGGTTTTTATGAAAACTTTATGAGACTAAAATACGAGACCTTCTGATCGAGCTCCTTCGGCAAGAGACTGTACACGACCATGATAGAGGTATCCTCCGCGATCAAAAATACAAGCGGTTACTCCTTTTGCGATGAGTGCCTTTGCAACGAGTTTTCCAACTTCATTGGCTCGTTCACTTTTCGTTCCAGCAGTTATCTTGAGATCGCTCGCACTTACGAGAGTCGCTCCAGTAAGATCATCGATTGCTTGTACAGAAATATGCGTATTACTTCGAAATACAGAAAGACGTGGTCTTTCGGCAGTTCCCTCTATACGAGCACGAGTACGGTGAGCTCGACGAAGGCGATTTTGAACTTTTTGTAACATAAATGGAATTTTAAATTTAATATTTTTCCAGAAAAGAATTTTTCTGACGGAATGACTCTCTGGAAGAAAGAATTATTTACCAGCGGTTTTACCAGCCTTACGACGAATCACTTCACCAGAATACTTAATACCTTTTCCTTTGTATGGTTCTGGCTTCTTCAGAGAACGAACATACGCAGCAAAATAACCAAGAAGTTGTTTATCATGAGAACGGAGGTGGATCTTGTTTTTCTCATCTTTGTCAGCTTCGATCGTCACTCCAGCAGGGGCATCAACATTTACCTTATGGGAGAAACCAATAGAAAGTTCCATCTTTGTTGGACTTTTTATGTCGAACTTGTACCCCACACCGACGATTTCAAGAGATTTTACATATCCTTCAGAAACTCCGATGACCATATTTTGAATCATCGCACGAGTCAATCCCCAAAATGCGCGTTCTTGTTTTGCAGTTGGATTGGCAACGGTTACATTGATCACATCACCTTCTTGTGCGATTTTTACACCTTCAAGGATATTAAATGAAAGAGTTCCTTTCGCACCTTTTACAGCAATAGTATCTTGAGTGATATCTACTGTTACTCCAGCAGGAATTTTTACAGGTTGTTTTCCGATACGTGACATAGAGTCGAAGTTTTAAAAAGTAGGAAGTTTTATGATGCCATTACTGGGGTCTAAAACCTGAGATTAGTAAATCTCACAGAGAAGTTCACCACCAACACCAAGCGCATGAGCTTCGTAACCAGTGATAATACCTTTTGGAGTCGAGAGGATAAATATCCCGAGTCCATTTCTTGATTTTTTAATATCAGTATTTCCAACATAGATTCTTTGACCTGGTCGAGAAATACGGCGAAATGAAGGAATATATTTTGTCTTTCGTACATCCTGAAGAGTAATCACAAACGAGTGAGTATCTTCTGTAAGAGAGAAATCAACAATATATCCATTTTTCTTCAAAATACGAAGAATCTCGGCTTTGAGTTTCGATGATGGAGCTTCTACGGTAGCAAGACGTGCAAGATAACCGTTTCGGATACGTGTGAGAAGATCTGCGATTGGATCGGTGATCATAAAGAAGAAAAAACAAGAGTAAAAGAATTCGGAAGGAGGATATTACCAGCTTGATTTGCGAACACCCATAAGTTCTCAAGCATTTGCCTTTTCACGGATACAGATACGACAAAGGTCAAATTTACCCATATACCCTTGTGAACGACCACAATGAGAACAACGATGGTAGAGTCGAGTTGGAAATACTACTGCTTTTCCAAGACCGACGAGACGAGCTGCTTCTTGTTGAGCATTGCGACATTTATTGACGAGAGCTTTACGAGCCATAAAGGGGAAGTTAGTTTTTAGTGAGAAATCTGCGAAGTGAGACTACTTCGTGAATGGGAATCCCATCTTATCAAGAAGTGCTTTTGAATGAGCAGGGCTGATAGTTTTGAATTTTATAGTTACCTGGAGTCCGTGAGATTTAACCACATCATGTTGAGGAACTTCTGGGAAAATCGTATGTTCTTTGATACCGAAGTTGAAGTTTCCAGCTTGATCAAATCAACGAGAAGAGATACCACGGAAGTCACGAACACGAGGAAGAACGATTCCGATAAGCTTTTCGAGGAAGTCGTACATACGATCTCCACGAAGCGTTGCCATCATACCTACTGGCATTCCTTCTCGAAGTTTAAAGTTCGAAATAGAAACACGAGAATGGTTGATACGAGGAAGTTGACCAGCGATGAGTGCAAGATCGTTCTTGAGACTTGAAAAATCTTTGTGTCCTGAAGCAACATAACTTCCGATACCCATATTGATAACAATTTTTTCAATACGAGGAATCTGCATAGCATTCTCGATTCCGAGCTCTTTTGCAAGTTCTGGAAGGATTTTTTGAGTATAATTTTCTTTGAAAGACATAAAGGAGAGTTATGAGGAAGCGGATCCGCTGAGAGTAACAACGGGGCTTGAAATATTTTAGAGAGTGTTTCCAGATTTTTTAGCAAATCGAACTTTTTTTCCATCGACCATCTTGTAACCAATACGAGTTGGTTCTCCTGTTTTTGGATCAAGAAGCATAACATTTGCAGCTGGAATCGCTTTTTCATATGTTACCTTTTGACCAGGAGAACCTCCTTGTGGTTTCATATGACGAGTGACGATCGCAACTCCTTCGACAAGAACTTTTGATTCATGTGGAAAAGCTTTGAGAACTTTTGACTTTTTTCCTTTATCTTTTCCTGAGATGACGAGGACTTGATCACCTGAGTGAATTTTCATAAAATTTTAGTTATAAGGCTATAAGGCTTGTGAGTGATACGGGTTTGTAGTTTTCATACGAATCCGTAAAACAGTACAAACTTTAGAAACGAATTATACTACCTCTGGAGCGAGAGAGATAATCTTCTGATATCCACGAGCACGAAGCTCACGAAATACAGGGCCGAAGATACGAGTTCCTTTTGGTTCTCCTTTATCATCGATAATCACACATGCATTGTCATCAGAGCGAACATACGATCCATCTTCACGACGAATTTCTTTTGCAGTTCGAACAACAACAGCTTTACATACGGATTTTTTCTTGATATTTCCGTTCGGAAGAGCACGTTTTACAGAAACGACGATGATATCACCGACGCTCGCATAACGACGTTTTGAACCCTTGAGAACTTTGATACAAAGTACTTCTTTAGCACCTGTATTATCAACGACGCTGAGTCTACTTTCTGTCTGGATCATAGGAGAGGAAAATAATTATTTATGAGAGGAAACAATAGAGTCTTCTACAAGTGACCAACGCTTCAAACGAGAGAGCGGGCGAGTTTCACTTACAGTGACAGTATCACCGAGTTTTGCAAGTCCATTTTCATCGTGAGCATAAAACTTCACTGAAGATTTATAACGCTTTTTGTACTTTGGATGAGTTTTGTAAGTATCTACCGTTACAACGATAGTCTTTTGCATTTTTGTACTGGTTACAATACCGGTCTTCGTACGCATAGGAAAGAGGAAGTAAAAAAATTAGAGAACAGGAGTAAGTGTTGTAGAAAGTTGAGCAACTGTACGACGAGCCTGACGAATCAAGTGTGGTTGTTTCAGTTCTCCAACAGAATGCTTCATTCTAAGAGTGAATAATTCTTTTCGAGCTGAGTTGAGTTCTGTAGCAAGTTCCACTGGAGTAAGTCCAGAGTAATCTTTTTTTTCCACAGGAGTCTTCTTCTTTGGTGCCATGAGAGTGATAAATTAGGAATTGAAAGGAAAGAGAGAGCTCAAACCTATCGAAAATATATACAAGATAGGAAGAGTCTGTCAGAGAGACTACATTTCATTTTTAGACATAATCAATTTTGTTTTTACTGGAAGTTTGTATGCAGCCAGTGAAAAAGCCTCCCTAGCAACTTCTGGAGCAATTCCTGATATTTCAAAAAGGATGCGTCCAGGTTTTACAGGGGCACGATACATGTCGACACTTCCTTTTCCACCTCCCATCGGAGCTTCCGCTGCGTGAGTCGTGTAAGGTTTATCCGGGAATACTCGGATCCAAAGTTTTCCAGTCTTCTTCATGAAGCGGACGATGGTTTTACGAGCACTCTCGATTTGACGAGACGTAAGGTAACCAGATTCAGTAGTTTTGAGTGCATATTCACCGAAGTTTATGTCGGAACCACGAGTCGCAAGACCCTTGATCACTCCACGTTGTGCCTTTCGGTATTTTGTTCTGCTCGGTTGTAGCATGAGACGAAGCGTTAAGATTATAGGGGAAAAATGAAAAATGCAAGTCTATTTTTTAAAAACATCACCTTTGTAGATCCAGACTTTGAGACCGATCGTTCCTGATGGAGTTTCTGCTCTTTCGTAAGCGAAGTCCACATCAGCTCGGATTGTCTGCGAAGGAATACTTCCTTCTTTGTAAGTTTCCTTACGTGCAATTTCTGCACCGTTGAGACGACCACCAAGTTTTACCTTGATTCCAAGACCACCTTTTTCCATAGTTTTAGAAATAGCATTCTTGATCACTCGACGGTATGGCATTTTCTTCTCGATCTGACGAGCAATAGAATCAGCAACGATCGCAGCAGAGAGTTCTGGTTTTTTTACTTCTTTTACTTCAAGAGTAAATGTATATCCAGGAAATCTTTTTACAAGAATATCCTTGAGAGCATTTACATTGGAGTCATCATTTCCAAGAACGAGAGCCGTTCGAGAAGTGTAGATAGCAATAGAAAGTGCATTATCACCAGTATGGCTCATGAATACATTTGCAATTGGAAGATTTTTAAAATGCTTCATTACAAGAGTACGAACGGCTACATCTTCTGAAGCATGCTTTGCATATGATTTTGTATCATAGTATCCAGTAGAACGCCAAGTTTTGATGTATCCGATACGGAATGCAAGTGGGGAGACCTTATGTCACATAGAGAAATGAGATGAAAGATTATTTTACAGAAAGAGTCAGATCAACATGAGACGTACGCTTCAAGATTCGATGAGCACGACCACGAGAAACGGGATTGATACGATGATAGACGATACCCTGAGAAACACTTACAGAAGCAATAGTGAGTCCTTCAGAGCTTTGACTATCGTTGTGTGTTGCATTGGCAACTGCACTCGCGACAACTTTATACATAATATCCGCACCTTTTTTTGGCATAAACTTGAGTGTATCAAGTGCCTCTTTTGCGGTCATATTGCGGATGATAAATGCAATCACATTCAATTTTTTAGGAGAGATGCGAACGTTTCTTACAGAAGATTTCATAGAAATTGAGTTATTAGGGTTTTGGATTTCGTAGAGTTCCTACGCAATCATATTATTTATTACCAGAATGAGCTTGGAATCGGCGAGTGAAAGAAAATTCACCAAGCTTATGTCCAACCATATCTTCAGTAACAAAAACAGGAATATGTTGTTTTCCATTATGAACACCGAAAGTGTGTCCTACAAATTCTGGAGCGATCATACAAGCACGTGACCAAGTTTTGATAACGTTCTTTTTACCACTCGCATTGAGTGCATCGATCTTACTTGATACACGTGGATCGATATATGGTCATTTTTTAAGACTACGAGTCATAGGAGAGAAATTAGTTTTTAGTTTTTCGATTGAATATTGAGATTTTAGATCCTGCTTCTAAAAAGCATATCCTCTAAGTTCTCAATTCCGGGAATTACCCTTGAAGCTTTCCAGCACGAGTACGCATAATCCAACGATCAGTATACTTTCGAGAACGAGTCTTGACACCACGTGCGAGTTTCCCCCATGGAGTCTTTGGCCCCTTTCTCTGACCAACTGATTGGTGACCTTCACCACCTCCGTGTGGATGGTCAACGGCATTCATAGAAGAACCAAGAACCGTAGGACGCTTACCAAGCCAACGAGATCGACCTGCCTTACCGATAGTTACTTGATCCCAATCTTCATTTGATACCTGTCCAATAGTTGCATAACACATCTTGTGAACGATACGGATTTCTCCAGAAGGCATCTTGAGCTGAGTATACTCACCTTCTTGTGAAAGAACGAGAGCAGAAGCACCAGCAGAACGAATCGTAGAAGCTCCTTGTCCGACGATCATTTCTACATTGTGAACCTGAAGACCTGTTGGAACATTTCCGATTTCCATACGATTCCCTGGAACTGGTTTTGCTTCATTCGAAATAATGATCTTATCACCTACTCGCATCTGCATGTGAGCAAGAGTATAACGACGTTCTCCATCAGCATAACATATAAGAGCAATAAATGCTGTTCGATATGGATCATATTCGATCGTCTCTACTTTTGCAGGAATCCCTTTCTTATCGAGGATAAAGTCTACAATACGGTAAAGTTTCTTATGACCACCACCTTGGTGTCGTACTGAGATACGTCCCGCACTATTACGACCTGCTTGATCTTTCTTAAAAGTCGTAAGTGGTTTGTAAGGAGTTTGAGTAGTGATCTCTTCATAGGTAAGACCAGTCATCTCTCGGCGAGATGGGGTCGTAGGTTTATACTTCTTGATTGGCATATTTGGACGGTTAGAAGGTGGAGGAAATAAAGGAAAGAATTATTTTATAGCATCGAAACTTGCGATTTTCTGTCCATTTCGGAGAGAAACCATAGCTTTCTTTTCGATTCCTTGTTTACG